>URBB01000001.1 GCA_900545835.1 uncultured Collinsella sp.
AACCCGCGACCCCAACCTTGGCAAGGTTGTGCTCTACCAACTGAGCCATGTCCGCATATGTAAAACAAAACGGGCGCCGGAGCGCCCGGATGTTGCCTGGAGGCGAAGCCCGGATTCGAACCGGGGGTAAAGGCTTTGCAGGCCTCTGCCTTACCACTTGGCCACTTCGCCGAAAAAGGACCGCTTGATACGGTCCGGAAACGCAATGGAGCGGACAACGGGGCTCGAACCCGCGACCCCAACCTTGGCAAGGTTGTGCTCTACCAACTGAGCCATGTCCGCTTGCGGGTTATTAATTTACGCGAGTTGCCCAAAAGACGCAAGTACTTTTTTCAAAAAACTTGTCTGCCGCATGTTCTTAGTAGCCAAACGCGCTAAAGCGATTGGCTAGGCACACGATTCCAGCGCTCCGCTAAACAGCTTCACCATCTGCACGCGCGTGCCGGCGCCGTCCGTACGACGAGCAACCTCCACGTTATCGACGAGCATACGCATAAGCTTGATACCACGGCCGCGCTCCTCTGATGCGACCGGTTCGCTCGTTTCATCGATAGAATAGCCGGCACCTCGATCAAGCACCTCAACCACAACGCGATCGCCATAGGCCTGAACCGTCAGGACGCACCCGATACCGCCCGCATGGTCATAGGCATTACCCAGCGCCTCCCCCGACGCCAATGCGACATCGTAGCGCTCGTCACGGCGCAACGGAAGCGATTCAAGGAGTTCGGCGATGCGATGTCGGTAGTATGGAAGATTCTCGATACCCTGACGGACCTCGACGCTCTTACTCCAGCGAGGCAGCTCCCCCACCGGAATGGCGGGAATAGACTCCCGTGCCGGCCCCGCGACATGAAGAATATCGACAAGACGTGCAATCTCCAAAAAGCGAACAACTTCACCTGATGCATTGACGAGCGAAAGCAGGCCTTCTCGCCTCATGAGCTCACGAGCGCGCGCAAGCAGGAATGCCAAGCCCGTCGAATCGATGAAGCTAACAGCCTGACAGTTGATGACGACACGACGCACGCCGCGGCCAATCAAAGCATCCAACCGCCGACGCAGCGCAGGCACCGTGGCGATGTCGATATCGCCTGGTGGCGTCAAAACCGCTATGTCATTCCACTCATTCATACGACCATGGTTCCCCAAAAAAGCCCACTCGATGCATTCGTTTCCCCAACCGTACGGATTCAGCCCGCCCAGCGTCGTCTATGAACGACCCCGTAAAAACTCAAGGGACACCAATGCAATGTCATCGTCCAGCGCCGATTCGGTAAATCTGTCAAGCTCGCCCAAGACCTTGCCGCAGATTCCCGATACGCCCTCACCCGAGACAGAGAGCAGAAGGTCACGAAGGCGCTGCTCGCCAAAGAACGCTCCGGTGCGGTCGCGGGCCTCAATCGTTCCATCCGTATACATGAAGAGCATGTCGCCAGGAGCGAACGTAAACACTCCCGTCTCGTACACCATGCTCTCAAAGGCACCGATTACCCCCGATTGGCATCCAAGCAGCTCGACCTCTCCCCCACGAGCCTCGTCGCCACCCAGCGGCATCGACTCTGGCCTGATGACCATGGTCGGAGGATGGCCCGCCGAACAATACGTTGCGCGTCCGGCTTTAAGGTCAATCTTGGCGATAAAGGCCGTCACGAACGTCTCGACCCTCGAGAAGCCCATGAGCATGCTGTTAAGGGAGCGTGCCATGCGGGCCGGTCCAGCGCCCTCCCAGGCATATGCCGTCAGGGCCGTCTTGACGAGCGCGGACATCGATGCAGCCTCAATGCCTTTGCCAGACACATCGCCCAGAATCATGACGGCGCAATCGTCGGGAAGACGGATGAGCGTATAGAAATCGCCGCCGACCAACGCCGAGTTCGTGGCCGACAGGTACACCGAATCGGTTGCGATACCCGGAACATCCCCCAGTGAATTTCTCATGCCAATCTGGAGGGTCTGAGCGATATGGCGCTCCTCACGCTTTTGAGATTCGCCTTCATAGATCAGTTCAAAGTCATGAGCCAAGTGCACCAAGTAGTCATATTCAAGGTCATCAATCGGCTCTTGGCTACCATCACGAAGCAGCAGCGCGCGCGTCGTCGGGCCCTTCGCAACAGAAGCAGGAACGATCGCGTCGTTACTGTGCTTGCCATCGCCCTCAGAGCGCGGGCGCCCCGCCTCGATGCCGGCGTCGACGTAGAGACCCTGGCAAGGCAGGCCATGTGCCCTAAGCCAGCCTCCCATAGGCATCGATTCGTCAACGCGAGTTATACGGACGTGTTTAAGGTCCTCGGCACTCGTGCCGCCCAAAACAGATGCCTCAAAGCCATCGGGGGCAGCCCCCAAACGTGCCGCTGGCGCCGTCGTGGAAAAGAAAAGCTTCTCGGGATCGTCCGGCAAAGCAACGCGACTGCCGCCTTCAAAATCTATGACGTAGGAATCCAGACTGGCGTCATACTCAACAGGGCAAAAATGGCAGTTAAGCATATTGCAGATCTCGGACGATACCGCCTGGGTAGCCGCGGCGGAATCGTCTAGAAAGGTAAACAACTCATCCCGCAAGACATTGAGCGAGCGGCCAAGCTCGGCCGTGCGACGGGAGCGAAGGCTCGATGCCATGCCGACCAGCTGGATAGACAGGTAATCGCAAATGACCTCGAGCACATTAACGTCATAGGCGAGCGGTGCCTGAGGGCGTTTCCAACCAACTTCCAGCACGCCAAGGATCTGCGTACCGTAAAAAACGGGAAGACAGATTTCACTGCGGTACGGAGGCATATCCTGCATGCGCAACAGGTGCTTAGAACGATTGTCCAGGTCCATAAACATACCGGAGGCGGCCTTATCGCCCTCAAGGTCCTGTTGAATCGACAAGCGACAAGCACGCGACTCGCGAAGAACATACGTCGGAATGCCAGCGCCATACGGCAAAAACTCGGGCAGGTAGCTGTCGAGCAGCTCCTTGGAAACACCGCGAAGCTTAAAGCCGCCGCTCTCAGAAAAATAGATAGCGGCACCCGAAGCATCGAGCGTTCCTACAAGCTGGTTCAAAACGGTATCAAGCAGGCTGGGTAACTCATCGGATCCCACAGTGCTCATAATGACCGAGAGCGTGCCAGAGAGACGCTTGTTCGCCACTCTAAGCTCCGATAACGCACGCTTGAGTTGACGGTCGTGAGAATACTGTTCCTCGATACTGTGAAGTGCCACCAGGACACGTGGCGCGCGGCGCCCAAAGATGCGCGGAGGCGTTACGGAGCCCGCACGAACCAAGACGGGAATAAAAGAGCCGTCGCTCAACTTGAGCATAAGTTCGCTCTCGGAGCCATCAGTTTCAAATGGCAGACGATGTTCCGTCGCACGTTCAAAAGCGGAAGAGTACAGGACGTCTTTAACATCTCCACCGATGACGTCGGCGCGTTCCTCGCACATCAAACCAAGTAAGCGATTATTCACATGCAGAATGGTTCCGTCGAGCTCGCAGATGATGACAGCATCGCTCGTGATCTCGACTAGTTGGGCAACGTCTGCCCACTCGTTGCGTTCAAGCGTTTCCATCGTGGACCCCACCGTCTATCGGTAACAAAAAAGCCTCCGAAGAGGCTTCTCAAATGCGATGGTGTCGGAGGCGGGACTTGAACCCGCATGACCAAAAAGCGGTCACTAGCACCTCAAGCTAGCGCGTCTGCCAATTCCGCCACTCCGACATGCTATGTTGTTGATTCGCAGTTCGTTTTGTTCGACCCGCGCGTTCAACGAGGAAGATAATAACCTATGATTCGAGAACTGTGCAAGCACTTTTTTCAAAAAAGTTTACGAATTTGTAAATGCGCTGGTAGATCTATATGTTCGGCCCCGAATCGGTGTTGCCTCCCGGCGCGTCCTCGGGCATGAGCGATATTTTGCTTCGCACTTCGTGCTGCAAAATATCGCTCCCCCTGCGGAATGCGCCGGGAGGCAACACCGATTCGGGGCCTGCAAATACATACTTCAGGCACAGTTCTCAAACATGTTCTGGGAGCTGATATAAATTTAGTGGCTCGGCTTTGCCTAGCCCTTATATAAGGAGGCCGGAGCTAAAGCTCCGGCCTCGCTATCTTTCCCATTAGATTAAGTGAGCGATCAAGGAATCGCACCCCTCTGCAGTGGTAACACAGGGCCCGTGCTGGACTTAGTTTTCA
The DNA here is from genome assembly GCA_900545835.1 of uncultured Collinsella sp. Classification (GTDB taxonomy): domain Bacteria; phylum Actinomycetota; class Coriobacteriia; order Coriobacteriales; family Coriobacteriaceae; genus Collinsella. The sequence continues at coordinate 4,182 of URBB01000001.1, forward strand.
GAACATTCCGCAGACCAGGAAACCCCCTTATCCGCGGCTCCGAAGGAGCAGGATAAGGGGGTTTCCATGGTCGAGGACGTTCTGAAAACTAAGTCCAGCGCGGGCCCGGACGATAACAACCGGCTACAGGTCGATGTGCGATTCCTTGATCGGGAACGGCTCCGCGAAGTGGCACGCACAGCAGTGGCCCGGTGCGACTTCCTTAAACTCGGGAAGCTTCTCAGAGCAGATACCCTGAGCGATCGGGCAGCGAGTGTGGAAACGGCAGCCGGTCGGCGGATCCAGCGGTGACGGCGGATCGCCGGCAAGGATGATACGCTTGCGAGTCTTCTGGATATCAGGGTCGGGAACCGGTACGGCAGACAGCAGCGACTGCGTGTACGGATGGTGAGGCTCGCTATAGAGCGTCTTCCAGTCCGAAACCTCAACCATCTTACCCAGATACATAACGGCAACGCGATCGGAAATGTGCTGCACGACGGACAGGTCGTGAGCGATAAACAGATACGCGGTACCGAACTTGTCCTGAAGTTCCTTGAGCAGGTTCAGAACCTGGGCCTGAATGGAAACATCCAGAGCGGAAACCGGCTCGTCGCAGATAATCAGCTTGGGCTTCAGCGCAAAAGCGCGGGCGATACCGACACGCTGACGCTGGCCGCCCGAGAACTCATGCGGATAACGGTTGATGTGCTCGGGGTTCAGTCCGACAACGTCGAGAAGCTCGCGGACGCGCTCAATGCGCTCCTCCTTGGTGCCCACGCCATGAATGGTCATGGGCTCGGAGACGATCTCACCGATGGTCATACGAGGGTTGAGCGAAGCATAAGGATCTTGGAAGATAAACTGCATCTCGCGACGCATGTCCTTGATCTCATGCTTGCTCATCTCGGCAACATCTTTGCCCTGGAAGAACACCTTACCGGCGGTCGGCTTGGTCAGGCGCATGATGGTACGGCCCGTGGTGGACTTACCGCAACCAGACTCGCCGACCAGGCCAAAGGTCTCGCCCGGATAAATCTCGAACGAAATGTCATTCACAGCAGAGACGACACGCTTGGAGAAGCGCTTGGCGAACATGCCGGACTCAGCGGGAAACTCCTTAGAAAGGTGCTCGACCTTCAGCAGCGGAGTACGCTCGTTGGTATCTGCCATTACGCCTCGCCTCCCTTCTTGGAATCCTTGCGCGTACGGGACGTCTCAGGAGCATTCTTGAGGAACTCGGGGTCACCGGAGTAGTGGCACGCAGAGTAATGGCCAGACTCGGTGACGACGCGCTCGGGGCGCTGCTTGCGGCACTTGTCCGTCGCATAGGGACAACGAGGAGAGAAGACGCAGCCCTCAGGCAGGTTCATGAGCGAAGGCGGGTTGCCGTGAATCGGCGTCAGCGGCTTCTTCTCCTCGATGGCCTGCTCCGGAATGGAACGAATAAGACCCCAGGTGTAGGGATGGCGGCTCTCGTAGAAGATTTCCTCAGCAGTACCGAACTCGACGGGACGGCCGGCGTACATAACCATGATCTTGTCGGCCATATCGGCGACGACACCCAGGTCATGGGTGATCATGATAATGGCGTTGCCGTTCTTCTCCTGCATCTCCTGCATGAGCTCGATAATCTGAGCCTGAATGGTAACGTCCAGGGCCGTCGTGGGCTCGTCGGCAATCAAGATGTCGGGATCGCAGGCAAGAGCCATAGCGATCATGACGCGCTGACGCATACCGCCAGAGAACTGGTGCGGATACTCATTGACGCGCTTCTCGGGCTCGGGAATACCAACGAGGTCCAAAAGCTCGGTGGCACGCTTGAGCGCCTCCTGCTTGGAATAACCACGGTGCAGACGAAGGCCCTCACCCACCTGCTTGCCGATCTTATAGACCGGGTTCAAGGAGGTCATAGGATCCTGGAAGATCATCGCGATATCGTTACCGCGAATGTGCTGCATCTCTTCCTCAGTCATCTCGAGGATCGAACGACCGCGATAGCGAACGTCGCCGCCCTCAATCTTTCCCGGAGGCATCGAGATGAGGCCCATGATGGTCATGGCGGTCACGGACTTACCAGAGCCGGACTCGCCGACGACGCCCAGGGTCTCGCCGCGATCGAGCGTGTAGGAGACACCGTCGACAGCGCGAACGACGCCATCCTCGGTGTGGAAATACATCTTTAGGTCATCGACCTCGAGCAGATGCTGGCCCTCGGGAACCGGCTGGTCCTTCAGGTCCACATAGTTCTTGTTCTTCTTCATCCTTATGCGTCCTTCATCTTGACGTCGAGGGCGTCGCGCAGACCGTCACCCAGCAGGGTGAAGGCGAGCACCGTCGAGAGAATTGCCAGACCGGGCATGATCATCATCCACGGAGCAGTCAGAAGATACTGCTGACCGTCCTGAATCATGGAGCCCCACGAAGGCGTAGGCGGAATAACGCCCATGCCGAGGAAGGACAGAGCGGACTCGGTCAGAATGGCGCCACCAATGTTCATGGTCGCATAGACCACGATGGAGGCGACAGAGTTCGGGAAGATGTGACGTACGACGATGCGAGCGTCAGATGCACCCATCGCGCGCGCAGCGTCAACATAGTCGTTTTCCTTGACCGTCAAGATCGCAGAGCGGAAGACGCGCGCAATCGAAGGCCAGCCAAGAATGCCGATGGCGATAAAGACGTTCTGAAGACCACGGCCGATAACGGCGATCATGGCGACAACGAACAGCACGTACGGGAACGCCAGGAAGATGTCCGCACAGCGCATGATGATCGTATCCCAGATGCCGCCGTAGAAACCGGCCAGAGCACCCATGACCAGACCAATCAGCGTGGAGATCGCGGTGGCCATAATGCCGACGGACAGCGAAACGCGCGCACCGTAGATAACGCGGACGAGAATGTCACGACCAAGGGCGTCGGTGCCAAACGGGTGCTCGGCGCACGGAGCCAGCAGTGACGTCTCGGCCATAGTGGTCGAGTCGGAAGCCGTCGGGGAACCGAGCCAGGGCTTAGCCCACAGATCTGCGGTCAGGGCAACCAAAACGACGATGATGATCCAGCAGACACCGATAACGGCGAGCTTGTTCTTGCGAAGACGCTTAAAAGCGTCACCCCACAGCGTGCGAGACTTGGCGGGAGCAGATGCGGCCTTGGTGGCGGTAGCCTGCTCCTGAGACTGAGAATCAGTTTCCTGCATGAGACGTACCTCCCTTAGGCCTTATCCGACGGACCGCCAAGGCGGATGCGCGGGTCGAGGAATGCATAGCTAATGTCGACGAGCAGGTTGATCACCATAACGACGACGACGATGAGCGTAACGCCGCCCATAACGATGGGCCAGTCACGCATGCTAATGGCGCGATAGACCTCATAGCCGATACCGGGCCAGTTAAAGACCGTCTCGGTCAGGATGGCACCCGAAAGCATGCCGCCAAAGTCGACACCAATATAGGTAACGACGGGGATGAGTGCATTCTTAAGCGCATGCTTGACGATGATCGCGCGATTGGAGAGACCCTTGGCCTTTGCCGTACGGATGTAATCCTGGTTCATGACGTCAAGCAGCTGCGAGCGCATGATGCGCGCAGCATAAGCGGTCGAAACCGAAGCCAGCGTAATGGTCGGAAGCACATAGTGCATCCAATCCTGATACTGAGAGCTGGAACCGCCGGCACCCGAGATCGGCATGGAGATTGCACCGCCCGTGGCGTCCTTGAGGATGACGCCAAAGAACAGCTGCAGCAACATACCGAGCCAGAAGGCCGGGACCGCAACGAGGATCGACGTGGTGAGCGTTACCAAAATATCCCAGAAGGAATAACGCTTTACCGCCGAAATGATACCCGCACCGATACCCATAATTGCCTCGAGCACGATGGCGCACGCGGCAAGTTTGACCGTATACGGATACTTCTGGGCAAAGATATCCGTAACCGGCAGCTTGCGCTGATACGAATTACCCAGATCGCCATGAAGCAGGCCGTTCATGTAATACAAGTAACGGTCCACGAGCGACGTTTGAACGGGCTCGCCGTTCTCGTCAAGGATCGCGTTGCCGTCCTCGTCCGTCTGGACCAGGTGATAGCGGACGCGAAGCTGAAGCTCCACCTCGGGGGACAGAGCCTTGTCTCCACCGATCAGCTTGATCGGATCTCCCGGCACGATATTCTGAAGGGCGAACAGAATCAGCGTAACGCCCAAAAATACCGGGATGAACTGAAGCACACGTTTAACGATGTACTTACCCATACCACTCCCCTATCTAGGGATTAACCTAAATGGGATGCCGATCGCCAGACCGGCATCCCAAAATTACCATCAGCCAGTTTACCCCAGGTTAGGGAGAACTGTATGTTTCCCATGAGGTCTACGTAAATACTTGACCCTCACGGAAGCTGCAAACTCTTAGGCGAGCTCAGCGGTACCCAGATCGGCGTGCTTCTGCGGATCGACATAGAGGTGCTTAATGCGATCGGAGCCGGCGATGGTGTGCGTGTAGAACATCACCGGGATGACCGGGCAGTCGGCAGCGACCATTGCGTCGGCCTCCTGCATCTTAGCGACGCGCTCCTCGTCGTCAACAATAGTACGAGCCTCGTCGACCTTGGCGTCGAACTCGGGGTTGTTGTAACCGGAGCGGTTGTCGCCACCGAGGGAGTCGGAGTGGAACAGCGGATACAGGAAGTTGTCCATGATCGGGTAGTCGGCAATCCAACCCAGACGACCGAACTGATAGTTAAAGTTCTGATACTGCTCGAGCAGGGCAGACCACTCAGGGGTATCGGAGACAGCGGTAACGCCAACCTTGGCGAGGTCGCCGATGATGGACTCCATGATCTCCTTGTGACCGCCGTCCTGGTTGTAGGAAAGGGTCACGCTAATGCCACGATCGCCGTTAGCGCCAGCGGGAGCAACCTTGTCGAGGTACTCGTTAGCCTTGTCGACATCGTAGGCGCAGAACTCCCATGCGCCCTCCTTGTAGCCATCGATGCCCGGAGGAACAATGCCGTCGGCAGGGGTACGGGTACCCTTGAAGATGGTCTTGCAGATGGCCTCACGGTTGATGGCCAGGGAGATACCCCTACGCAGGTCGGCGTTGTTGAACGGCTCGGCCGTGGTGTTGCAGGTCAGATAGTACGTGGAAGGCTCGGCGCCGAGCAGCATACGCTCGCCGTCACCCATGGTGTAGCCGTCCTTGGACACGCCGCGATCCTTCTTGGCGGCATCGATCTGAGCGACGGGAACGTCGCAGACATCGAGGTTACCGGCCTGGAACTCCTTGTAAGCGGTCTCCATGTCCTTGATGACCTGGAAGTGGATGCCATCGATCTTGGCCTTGTCACCATAGTAATCGTCGAACTTCTTGACGTTGATCTCCTGGCCATCCTCCCACTTGCCGTCCATCATGAACGGGCCGTTACCGACCGGGGCAAGGTAGAAGCTCTTGACATCGGACTCGGCGCACTCGGGAACCGGGGCCAGAGCCGGGTGAGAGGCGACGAAGGGGAAGTCGGCGTAAGCGGAAGCCAGCTTGACGACGAGGGTCTCATCGTCGGGGCAGGTAACACCGCTGAGCTCGGTAGCGTTACCGGCAAGCAGATCGTCATAGCCCTCGACCATGGAGAGGTGATAGGAGACCTCGGAAGGGCCGTACTCGGTAGCGACAGCCGACTTGGTGTTGACCAGACGCTCCCAACCGAGCTTGAAGGACTTGGAGGTAACGTCGTCACCGTTGTGGAACTTGGCCTTCTTGATCTTGAAGGTAAACTCGGTAGCGTCGTCGTTGGACTCAAAGGACTCGCAAGCCAGCGGAACGATCTCGCCCTTCTCGGCGTCGTAAGAGGTCAGAGCGTCAAAGAGCTGGTACTCGACCTGAGTGCCCTGGTCCTCCTGGACGTTGTAGGGGTCGATGCAGACCGGGTTGTTGATGTAGAAGTTCAGCGTCGAACCGGACTCAGAACCGGAAGCGTCGCCGCCCTTCTTGCCGCATGCGGCAAGAAAAGCCATGGAGCTCGCAGCGAGGGTGCCGCCAACAAAGGCGCGACGACCCATAACGGGCTGGTGGAACATAGAATCAGCCATGCCATCCTCCTTATGAGATAGGACAAAGAAATGTTCAGTCGGACGCATGTCGAGACAATCCGATCCGAACCATCAAAACGCCGCCCGCTGCAATGGCTGGTTATGCACAACGGTCCAACGTTTTGCAATACATTAGCGCATTTTATGCACGATTTGGGGCTAATTCCGGTTAACGGTCGAGAATTTCTTTAGTTGGGCGAAGTATGTGAGGATATTTTGACTCTGTTACAAATATGTAAACAAAAAGGGTCCCGCACTTGCGGAACCCTTTTCAAGTATTTTATGCAGCTCGTGCTTAGTAGCCCACGATGCCCTGCGGGAAGAAGAACATGCACAGCACGACGCACACGGCAAACACGACAGCCATGATGACGGTCAGGCGGTCAAGGTTCTGCTCCATAACGCCCGTGGCAGAGCTGGAGTTATACAGCGAGCTGGCAATCATATCCGAAACGCCGGTACCCTTACCGGAATGCATCAGGACGAGAATCGTCAGCGCCACGGCAGAAACAGCCCAAACGACAAACAGAAGAATCTGGAACGGACCCATAGATAAGCTCCTTAATGAGAACAGTTTAAACTCCAGTACTGTACCACAATCCCCCGCTCTCCCCTACCTGCCACTCAAGGACGAGGTGGAAATGGCAGAAATACCAAAAAGGGGATTGTCCGGTTGTGGACAACCCCCTTACTAGAAAACGGTATTTGTTTTCTATTAGGCCTCGGTGGCGAGCACGCGACCCGTCATCTCGGCGGAAGGCTCAATACCAGCCATGGTGAGCATGGTCGGAGCGATATCGGAAAGACGGCCGTCCTCGATACCGGTGAGCTTGGCTTTCTCATCAACGATGATGAACGGCACACGGTTGGTGGTGTGAGCCGTGAACGGATGCTTAGAACCGTCGGAAGCAACGTCAAACATGTGATCGGCATTGCCGTGGTCGGCGGTAATCAGCGCAAAGCCGCCCTTGGCGAGAATCGCCGGGACAACCTTGGACAAGGCATCGTCAACAGCCTCGACGGCCTTAACGGCGGCGTCGAAGACACCGGTGTGACCAACCATGTCGCAGTTCGCGAAGTTCACGATGTAGAAATCAGCGCGATCCTCGTTAATAGCGGCGACGAGTTTCTCGGTCACCTCGGGAGCGCTCATCTCGGGCTGCAGATCGTAGGTAGCGACCTTGGGGGAAGCGACGAGTACGCGCTCCTCGCCCTCCTTGGGCTCCTCGATGCCGCCGTTGAGGAAGAACGTCACGTGGGCGTACTTCTCGGTCTCGGCGGTGTGCAGCTGCTTCAGGCCGTTGGCGGCGATAACGTCGGCCAGGACGTTCTCGGGGAACGTCTTGGGGAAGGCGACCTCGACGTCAAACGTCGGATCGTACTCGGTCATCGTCACAAAGTGCGAAAGCTTGATCTGCTCGCGCTCAAAGCCGTCGAATTCCTTGTCCGTGAACACGCGGGTCATCTGACGAGCGCGGTCGGGACGGAAGTTGAAGAAGATGGCCGCGTCGCCCTCGTGAATGCCCTCGTTGTGGGCAGCGAAGGGCTCGACGAACTCGTCGCCGCGCGGGTCCTTCTCGTAGTAGGCCTTGATACCGGCAACGGGGTCGGTATCAGCATCGGACGCGTTGACCATGACGTCGTAGGCGCGCTGGATGCGCTCCCAACGGTTGTCGCGGTCCATCGCCCAATAACGACCCGAGACGGTGGCAACGCGAGCGTCGCAACCGGTCTCCTCGGAAATCTTGGCCAGGAAGGCGCAGAACTCGCTCATGTAGCCAGCACCGGACTGCGGGTCGACGTCGCGGCCATCCATGAAGGCGTGGACGCGAACGGTCTTGACACCGTGCTCGGCAGCCATCTTGACCAGAGCCTCGACGTGGTTCATGTGAGAATGAACACCGCCAGGGCTCATAAGGCCCATGAGGTGGAGAGTCTTGCCGTCAGCCTTGACGTCGTCCATAGCCTTGACAAAAACCTCGTTCTTGGCGATGGAGCCGTCCTTGATGGCGTTGTTGATGCGCGAAAGCTCCTGGAACACGATGCGTCCGGCACCGATGTTGAGGTGACCCACCTCGGAGTTACCCATCTGGCCATCGGGAAGACCCACGTCCTCGCCCGAAGCGCCGAGCGTGGTGTGGGGGTACTTCTCGTACAGGCTATCAAGGAAGGGCGTCTTGGCAGCGGCGACGGCGTTCTCGCCATCGGCCGGAGCAAGGCCGCAACCATCCATGATGATCAGGAGTGCAGGAAGATGACGCTGTGCCATATGTCCTACTCGCCTGCCTTGACGACCATAGAGGCGAAGTCGGCAGCCTTGAGCGAAGCGCCGCCCACGAGGGCGCCGTCAACGTCGGGCTTGGCGACGAGCTCGGCAATGTTGCCGGGCTTGGCGGAACCGCCGTAGAGAACGCGGATGCCGTCGGCGAGCTCCTCGCCGAACATCTCCTTGAGGGTCTCACGGATAGCGCCGCAGACCTCCTGAGCGTCCTCGGCGGTAGCGGTCTTGCCGGTGCCGATGGCCCAGATGGGCTCGTAGGCGACGACGACCTGCTTGGGGCAGGTGATCTCAAGGCCAGCAAGGCCAGCCTTGACCTGGTTCACGACGTGCTCGACATAGGTGCCAGCCTCGCGGACCTCGAGGGACTCGCCGCAGCAGAAGACGGGAACAAGACCGGCGGCAACGAGAGCCTTGGCCTTCTTGTTCTGATCCTCGTCGGTCTCGTGGAAGTAGTCGCGACGCTCGGAGTGACCGATGATGCAGTAGGTGCAGCCAGCGGACTTGAGCATGTCGCAAGAGGACTCACCGGTGAAGGCACCCTTGGCCTCCCAGTACACGTTCTGTGCACCGAGGGCGATGGGGGCAGCCTGAATGCGGTCATGAACCGTGGTGATGTCGATGGTCGGAGGGCAGACGAGCACCTCGACGCCAGCCGGAACCTCGGGCAGAGCCTGAGCCAGCTCGTCGGCGAGCTTGGCAGCCTCGGCGACGTCGTTGTTCATCTTCCAGTTACCAGCGATGAGAAGGGTGCGATTAGGCATCGAGAAGCGCCTCCACTCCGGGCAGGGCCTTACCCTCGACGAGCTCCATGGAAGCGCCACCACCGGTGGAGATCCAGCTCATCTTGTCGGCCAGGTTGAACTTGTTGACAGCTGCGACAGAGTCGCCACCGCCGATGATCGAGGTGCAGTCGGCCTCGGCGACAGCCTCGGCGATAGCCTGGGTGCCGTGAGCGAAGTTGTCGAACTCGAAGACGCCCATGGGACCATTCCAGAACACAGTCTTGGCGCCCTTGACGGCCTCGGCGTAAAGCTCCTCGGTCTTGGGGCCGATGTCCATACCCTCACGATCGTCGGGGATAGCGTCGGAAGCGACAACCTCGGGGACAGCGTCCTCGCCAAAGTGATCGGCAACGCGGTTGTCGATGGGGAGCAGAATCTTGACGCCCTTCTCCTCGGCCTTCTTGAGCATCTCGCCGGCGCGCTCGACCCAGTCCTCTTCCTTGAGGGACTGACCGACGGACAGGCCCTGAGCCAGGAAGAAGGTGTAGGCCATACCGCCACCGATGATCAGGGTGTCAGCAGAGTCGATGAGGTGATCGAGAACGCCGATCTTGGAGGAAACCTTGGAACCGCCGACGATGGCGACGAAGGGGCGCTCGGGCTCGGCGAAGATGCCGGTCAGCGTGTCGACCTCCTTCTCGAGCAGGAAGCCGGCGACGGCAGGCAGGTAAGCGGCGGGGCCCACGACGGAACCCTGGGCGCGGTGAGCGGTGCCGAAGGCATCGAGAACGAAGACGTCACCATAGGAAGCGAGCTTCTTGGCGATCTCGGGATCGTTCTTCTTCTCACGCTTATCGAAGCGGACGTTCTCGAGAACGAGAACCTTGCCCGGCTCGACGGCGGCGACAGCCTCGGCAGCCTTCTCGCCGTAGGTGTCGGCAACAAAGGCAACGTCAAGACCAGAGAGCTCGGCGAGCTTCTTGGCGACGGGCTCGAGGGACAGCTCGGGCTGGAAGCCGGTGCCATCGGGACGGCCGAGGTGGCTCATGAGGATGACGCGAGCATTGTGCTCAACGAGATAGTTGATGGTGGGCAGGGCAGCCTTGATACGGGTGGTGTCGCCAACGACGCCATCCTTGATAGGCACGTTAAAGTCAACGCGGACGAGAACGCGCTTGCCGTCGACATCGATGTCGCGGACGGTCTTCTTGGTAAAGGCCATGTTTGCTTCTACCTTTCGTACGTGTCTGCCTCCCATTACGGCAGACGATTTCTTATAAAAAGGGCGCGACCCTAGGGTGTAAGCCCTATAAGGCCGCGCCCTTCTTTAGACGCTCAACGAGCTATTCGCTAAAAGCTAAATTAAGCAACGAACTTCTCGAAGTACTTGATGGTGCGGACCATCTGAGAGGTGTAGGAGTTCTCGTTGTCGTACCAAGAGGTGACCTGAACGAGGGTCTGGCCGTTGCCGAGGTCAGAGCACATGGTCTGAGTGGCGTCGAAGATGGAGCCGTGGGTCTCGCCGACGATGTCGCGGGAGACGATCTGGTCCTCGTTGTAGGCGAAGGTCTCGGGGATGGTCTCGGCGTAGGCCTTCATGGCAGCGTTGACCTCGTCGACGGTGACCTTCTTGTCAACGACGGCGTAGAGGTTGGTCAGCGAGCCGGTCGGCGTCGGGACGCGCTGGGCGGCACCGATGAGCTTGCCGTTGAGCTCGGGGAGAACCAGGCCGATGGCCTTGGCAGCGCCCGTGGTGTTCGGGACGATGTTCTCGGAGCAGGCGCGGGAGCGACGGAAGTTGCCCTTGCGCTGCGGGCCGTCGAGCGGCATCTGGTCGCCGGTGAAGGCGTGGATGGTGGTCATGATGCCGGACACGATGGGAGCGAAGTCGTTCAGACCCTTGGCCATCGGGGCGAGGCAGTTGGTGGTGCAGGAAGCAGCGGAGATGATGTTGTCCTCAGCAGTCAGCGTCTCATGGTTGACGTTGTACACGATGGTGGGCAGATCGCTGCCGGCCGGAGCGGAGATGACGACCTTCTTGGCGCCAGCGTTGATGTGGGCCTGAGCCTTAGCCTTGCTGGTGTAGAAGCCGGTGCACTCGAGAACGACGTCGACGTCAAGGTCGCCCCAAGGCAGGTTGTTAGCGTCGGCCTCCTTGTAGATCTTGATCTCCTTGCCGTCAACGGTGATGGAATCCTCGCCAGCAACGACCTCGTGATCGCGAGCGTAGTTGCCCTGCGTGGAGTCGTACTTCAGCAGGTAAGCGAGCATATCGGGAGAGGTGAGGTCGTTGATAGCGACGATCTCGGAGCCCTCATGACCGAACATCTGACGGAAAGCCAGACGACCGATGCGACCGAAGCCGTTAATAGCAACCTTTACTGCCATTGTGTCTCCTTTCGTAAGGCCCCCGCGAGCTACAGCGCCCGCCGTTGAGGCCCACAAACTAACCACTCGCCTAATATACCTTTTTTTTGACTTGAATTTCACGAGAATGCTCGAAATTGAAAATCAAATTTACGTTAAAACGTTTTAAAGACTAAAATAGCAGCTAAATCCATATATAAGTCGTTACTTCAAACTACCTGTTTGCTTCAATGAGCTTTTCAAGCCGTAAAACACGATGGTAGAGGGCTGACTTCGACAAGGGAGGGTCAGCCATCTCCCCCAAATCACGCAGCGACAGATCAGGATAGCGCTCGCGCAGGTCGCAAAAGACCGCCAAGGCATCCGGAAGCGCATCGCGAAGGCCACGCTGCTCGAGCTCATCGATAAGCGCAAGCTGATGTTGGGCGGCACCGGCACTTCTGGTCTGGTTGGCGAGCTCGGCGTTCACGCGACGGTTCACATCGTTCTTAACCAACTTGACCGCGCGCGCCTCCTCAATCTCGGCAACGCTGCGCTTGGCACCAATCAGCTTTAATAGATGCTCGATTTCCTCGGCGCTCTTAATGTACACGGCATATGACCCCCGCCGTGCATTAACACGAGCATGGACCCCAATCTGCTCCAACAGATCGCAAAGTCCCTTGGCATATTGCTCGCCTTGCACCGCGATCTCCAAATGAAAATCGCCGCGCGGATCGGCCACGAAGCCGCCCGCGATGAGCGCGCCGCGGATATAGGCAAGTCTACAGCAAGAACGGGCAACGATATGTCGGGGTACGCCGGCGACAAGTCCTCCCCTACGGTCGAGGATACCCAGCAGAACCAAGGCCTTATCCAGGTCTGGCTGATCAGGCAAGGTGATGAGGTAGTTTCGAACCTTATGCAATACAGATTTACGGACGGTGAACTCCGTTTTGAGCTTAAGGATACGATGCGTCAACGTGATCATCGTGCGCGCGACGGCTCCCGTCTCAGTCGCAACCGTCAAACGATACCGCCCAGAGCCGGCAAGCGAGAGCGTACCGCTCACGCGCGTGAGGGCGGCAAGCGTCGACAAATCGCAGTATTCACATTCGGGTTCGCAGCGCGCGAGCTCGTCACGCACCTCGGCGGTAAACGACATGCAGGCCTATGCTTTCGTGTTGGCGCGCGACAGGTCGCGATGGGAAATGCTCACGTGGTATTGGGCGCCTTCCAAATAACGTGCCGTGGCCTCGGCGATGGCAACGCTGCGGTGTTGACCGCCCGTGCAGCCGATAGCAATAGAAAGCTGTGGCTTGCCCTCCGCGATATAGCCGGGCATGACCGTATCGAGCAGCTGCGTCCAGGCCTTCCAGAACTCCTGGGTCTTGGGATGGTCCAGAACAAAGTCGGAGACCTTCTTATCGAGACCGGTCATCGTGCGCATCTCGGGATCGTAGAACGGATTGGGCAGGAAGCGAACGTCGATCATAATGTCCGCCTCGACGGGCATACCGTGCTTAAAGCCAAACGAGAACACGTGAACGTCCATGAGCTGCTGGTCGGACAACTCGGAGAACGCCATGCGCAATTTGTTGCGCAGAGCAGAGGTGCGCAAGCGGCTCGTATCGATAATCATGTCAGCTCGGTCGCGAACGCCCTGCAGCTGCAGGCGCTCGCGCTGAATCGCATCGGCCGTAGTCTCCCCCGGCTTGGCAATGGGATGGCGGCGGCGGTTTTCACTATAACGACGGATCAGCACCTCGTCAGAGGCCTCGAGAAACACGATGTCGCAGCTCATCTCGCGCTCCTCGAGTGCGGCAACGGCATCGAGCAGCTCATCGAACAAGCCCTGGCTGCGCAGGTCGCAGGTGACGGCAAGATGCCTGCCCACGCCCGTATTGATGCCGACGAGTTCGGCAAGCTGGGCGATCAGACGCGGAGGCAAGTTGTCGATGCAAAAGTAGCCCATGTCCTCGAACACATGCATGGCCTGCGTTCGGCCCGATCCGGACATTCCGGTGATGATGACGATATCGGGGATGCGCTCCGAGCGCTCCGCCGCATCCATGGCATCTCCCTTTTGCATGTGTGCCTCCTAAAACAAGCGCGGGACCCGGCCAGCGGATCCCGCGCGATCAATTGCCTTTATTGAGTATACCGCCCCAAGCGGATACGAGGCCTGTCTTACGCCTCAAGCGCAGCCTTGAACCAACTTGTAATACTCGTGGGGTGCGTAATGGCAGTGCCTACGACAACTGCCCAGGCGCCCGCATCGATCGCGGCGCGGGCCTCCTCGGGCGTGTGCACGCGGCCCTCGCAGATGATGGGAAGACCGGGGAATTCCTCGGTCGCCTGACGCAGGAGCGGCAGATCAGGGCCATCGGCCATGGTGCAGTCGATGGCGGCGACACCGTGAGAAAGCGTAGTGGATACCAGGTCAAAGCCCATATCAACCGCACGGCGAATGTCCTCGATGGTGGCACAATCCGCCATCAGGAGCACGCCCTCCTCGTGCAGCGGACGGAAGGTGTCCTCGACGGTCTTGCCATCGGGACGTGGGCGATCAGTGGCATCAATTGCCACGATGTCGGCACCGGCGGCAACGCAGGCGCGAGCATGACGCAGCGTCGGCGTGATGTAGACGCCCTCGTGCCCATCCTTCCACAGGCCGATAACAGGAACCTCACAGCGACCCTTAATGGCGGCAATGTCGGCAAGGCCTTGGCAGCGAATGGCGGCGGCGCCGCCAAGCTCGCAGGCGCGAGACATTTGAGCCATGGTCTCGGGCGTACGAAGCGGCTCGCCCATATAGGCCTGAACGCTCACGACGAGCTTGCCCTTCAGGGACTGGATCAAAGGATCAACGGTCATGTTCGACTCAACCTTTCTCAAAACAGCCTTCTGAGACACCGCACCTTGACGTTCAAACCGTCGCTCGCGTACCGAACTACGCTTCGCTCCTCTTTCACGTCAATCTGCGGCACCTCAGAAGGCCCACTTGGTAGTTATGTTTACTTCAACGACGCAAGAAGGTGTTCGGCGGCACCGATGAGCGGAGCATCGCCCTCCAGAGACCCGATGAGAATCGGCGTGTCTTGAAGCGGATCGAGCGCCTGGCTGGCATAGCCCTCGTGCACCGAATCCTTCCACGTCTGCGAACGCCAATCGGGACCCTGGTGAATCACACCTCCCGAAAGCACGATGACCTCGGGATCCAAGATGTTGGCAAGCGAGCCCAAGCTGGCGCCCAGCGCAAAGCCGGCGTCATGAATGACCTCGGTCGCCTTTGCGTCGCCCGCACGGCACAGGTCGTTCACGTCGCGACCGACCGAAGGACGGCTGGGGTCGACGCGACCAAAGCGCTCATCGTACATACGACCAATGGAAGTGCCGGAAGCAACCGACTCAAGATGACCGGAACGTCCACAGGCGCAGGGAATGCCAGCGGCAGCCGAGCACTCGATGTGGCCCATATGACCGGCAGCACCATGGAAGCCCTGCATCACACGGCCGTTCTCGACATATGCGCCGCCGATGCCCGTACCGATGCCCAAGCACAAAACGGAGAACTTGCCTTTGCCGACGCCCCAGTGGGCCTCGCCCAGAGCATGAGCCTGCACGTCGCCCACCACGGCAACGGGGAGACCAAGGTCCTCGCGCAGACGCGGCCCCAACTGAACGCCGGACCAGCCGGGCATGATCTCGTTGGCATACGCGATGGCGCCCGTCTTGGGATCGACGACGCCTGCGGCACCGATACCGACACCGAGAACCTCGACATCGGGATTCGCCTCAAGAGCGGCCTTGATGGACGCCTCGATACGCTGGAAGACGGCCTCGCCGCCCTCCTGGGCCTCAGTAGGAACCTCGGCCTCAAATACGGGATGGGGCACGCTGCCGTCAGCCGGGTACTCCATAATGGCGGTCGCGATCTTAGTTCCGCCGATGTCGACAGAGCAGACGTACTTGTTCTCCATGTCGTTCTCCTTAGGAGATAAAAACAACTACAGGAAATGAAGGCGGTGTTATCGCCGCAGCATGATAAAGGTTTCCCAGGTGCCCGAGGTTGGGGTGAAAGTGGTCGGGCGTTGACCTAATGGGTCACGCCCGACCACTTGAGCCCCAAGATCGGGTGCCTGGGGAAGCTTTACAGGAGACCGTTGTCCTGGAGGACCTTCTTAATCGCCTCGACATTCTCGCCGGTCATGGCCTTCACCGGGCGCGGCATGGTCGGGCTGTCGAAGATGCCCATGAGGTTCATAGCGGTCTTGAAGGCGCCGACGCCACCGGCATAACCCTGGACGCCCGAGGTGACATCCCAGATGTGCGAAATCTCATTGAGGCGATCCTGCTCGGCCTTGACGGTAGCCCAGTCACCAGCCTGAGCGGCCTTCCACTGACGCACGTAGCCCTCGGGCTCAACGTTGGCGAGACCCGGAACGGAACCGTCGGCGCCACCGAGGTAGGCGCCGTCGACAACAACCTCGTGACCGGTGAGGATGCTCATCGGATGGCCGTTCTTCTCGTTCTCCTGAACGAGGTAGCGGAACGAGATGTCATCACCCGAGGAATCCTTGACGCCGGCCAGAACGCCCTCGGCACCGAGCTTGGCAAGGAGCTTCCACGGGAGCTTGGTGTGGACACACACGGGGATGTCATAGGCGAAGATGGGCAGGTCGAGTTCCTCATGCAGGATGCGGAAGTGCTCCTCGACCTCGGTCATGCCCTGCAGGGCATAGAACGGGCAGGTGGCGACAAGCGCATCGGCGCCCAGCTCCTGAGCGACCTTACCGTGCTCGATCATGCGCTCGGTCTCGGTGTCGATGATGCCGACCAGAACGGGAACGCGGTGGTCGACGATACGGACGGCCTCGGAGATGATCTGACGGCGACGCTCGTCGGTGGAGAAGACGACCTCGCCCGAGGAGCCCAGGAAGAACAAGCCATCGACGCCGGCATCGATCATGCGGTTGATGCTGCGCTCAAAGGAGGCAACATCGAGCTGGTGGTCTTCGGTATCGGGAACAACGACGGGAGGGATAACGCCGGTGAATTTCTGAGTTGCCACAAGAATCTCCTTAGTTGTCTGGTGGGCAGCCCTATGCCGCCCACTCTTGTTGGCAGTGTCCAGGCCGTCTAGGCCAAAGAACACGAGTAGAACGTTTGGTTAAAAAAGTCGACGACTTCGTTTTCGAACGCATTGATGCGCTCGTGAGCGTATTTGGCATAGATGATATGTCTCCGGTCACACTCAAGACCGTTGAATACGGCAAACTGATCCTTGGGATCGCTCACGGTATCCATGAGCGATGTGCCCATGAGCACCGATCCGCGCACCCGAGACGACAGCGCCTCGAGGCCGCCAGGAAGCGGATTGGCAACCGCCGTGCAGGCGAGACCCCGCTCGTCCAGAGCAGAAACCGCCAGCGCGACTCCGCCGCCTAGACCCTCGCCCCATGCAAAGATGCGGTCGGGGTCCATGCCATCAAGATTGCGCGCCACCTTCGCCAGCGCGCAACCCCAACGGACGCGCTCGACAAAAGCGGGCGAAGAAATCCCCCGCTGCAGGTCGTCCGCACCAGCAACATCGTCATCCAGCGCGAGGACGGCATACCCCATGGCGGCAAATCTCGTCATGTGATGCCAGCCGCGCACAGGCCGATCGATATCGTGGAACATCAGGCACAGCGGCACGCGCTCAGACACTCGGGCACGACCGACAGGCTCGATCAAACGAGCGTGAATTGCATCGTCACCGAGCTCAAAGGAGACCTCCGAGTAACGGGCGCAGGGGTTAACAAAGTCAATCGCCGTAATGGCCAGGCCTTGAATCTCAAGATTCGAAGCGCATGTCTCTAAATCAGAAACATCTGCTTGGACATCACCGCGCCAGTCCCGATATTCTGCGAGCCTTGACGAAACCGTTCCAGGAATTCCCACGAGCCCGGGGACAATCAGCTCATTAACATTGCTCTCGCACTTAGACATGAGCCTCCCCTCCCTTGCAGAAAAACGGAATGATCAAATCGTCAAAATCCTGAATCTCCTCGTGGCCAAAGCCTTCAAAGAACTCATGACGCTTTTCGCAGGTCAGGTTGTTATAGACCGCAAACTGCGTCGCTGGCGGGCAGACGATATCGGCTGTGCCGGTGCCAAACAGCACGGGGCATTTGACCATAGGGGCAAAGTTCTTGGAATCGAAGTACGCCAGCTTGGCATAGGCTTCGTCAATACGAGTCGAGTCCTCGTCAAACCAGCGAGACCAATAGCGCAGGCCCTCGTAGGCAATGTCGTCTGCATCCAAATCCCAGACTAGGCGGAAATCTGACAGGAAGGGATAGAGGATGGCGGCACGATTGATAAGCTCGCTGTTAAGCGCACAGGTCGCAATGCCCAAACCACCACCCTGCGACGCGCCGTTCACAAACACACGGGAAAGATCGATGCCCTCGAGCTCGCGAACAATACGGCACAGGATGCGAATATCTTGGTGCAAGCGGACATAGTAGAGGTTGGCCGGGTCGCCGTCGATGCCGGCGACGATATGCCCGGCAACCGTTGTGCCCTCAAATCCACCAATGTCCTCGGAGGGACCTCCTTGGCCGGGGCAGTCGAGGGCGATGAGCGCCATGCCCATGCCCGCAAACGACGCCTGCTCAAACCAGCTGCGGCTTGCACCCGGATACCCATGGAACTGAAGCACCAATGGCACGGGCTCGTCCGAGACGGGTTTAAGGTACTTGGCATGCAGGCGAGCGCCACACATGCCGGTATACCAGAGGTCGAAAAGTTGGCAGATCGCGGCATCGGTGACCGATGCCGTGTCGATCGCATAGTCAAGCCCGACGGCGTCGGCCTCGGCCATGCGATCCTTCCAAAAGAGATCGAAATCTGATGGACGGGGCATGGCGCCTCGATATTCACCAAATTGATGTTGTAGCTCCTGAGCACTTGGCATGGCTCGTGAACCCAACCTTTCGAAATCGCAACGGAGGTGCGCCCGGCAAGGGAACCGGGCGCACGGGAGGGAAAGCGAGGCTATTCGCCGAGCTTGGGGTGCAGCAGCGACGGCGCAGCGCCGAGCAGCATCTTGGTGTAGGGGTCCTGGGGATGCTGGAAGACCTGCTTGGCCTCGCCCTGCTCGACGATCTTGCCGCCATTCATAACGATGATGTCGTCAGAGATATAGCGGACCGTCTGGATGTCATGGCTGATGAACACCATGGCCAGGCCGAGCTCCTTCTTAAGGTCGGTCAGCAGGTTCAGAATCTGCGCGCGGACCGAAACGTCCAGAGCCGAGGTGGGCTCGTCGGCGATGATGGCATCGGGGTTCAGCGACAGGGCACGGGCAATTGCGACGCGCTGGCGCTGGCCGCCCGAAAGCTGACCGGGAAGAACCTCGGCGGCGGAGCTGGGCAGACCG
This sequence comes from uncultured Collinsella sp., assembly GCA_900545835.1. Lineage (GTDB taxonomy): Bacteria > Actinomycetota > Coriobacteriia > Coriobacteriales > Coriobacteriaceae > Collinsella. The sequence goes on from URBB01000001.1 coordinate 23,026, forward strand.
GTGAGCTCCAGGAGCTCTTTGACGCGCTTCTCCTGCTCGGCCTCGGTACCCAGGTTGTGGACGCGCATGGGGTCGAGCAGTTGCTCGCGAACGACCATGCGGGGGTTGAGCGCCGTGGCCGGGTTCTGGAACACGACCGAGATGACGCGACCCATGTGGCGACGGTCCTCGGCGGTACGTTTGGTAACGTCCTTGCCCTTAAAGTAGACCTTGCCGCTCGTGGGGGCCTGCAGGCCGCACATGACGTTGGCGGTGGTGGACTTACCGCAACCGGACTCGCCGACGATGCCGATCGTCTGACCGGGCATGAGCTTAATCGTTACACCCTGGACGGCGTGAACCAGGTTGGGGTGCAGAATCGAGCCGGTACGGGTCCTAAAGGTGACGTGGACGTCATCAAGGAAGATGATCGGCTCGACGCCGTTGACTGCGGTCTCGCTCATCTACATCACCTCCGCGTGAGGGGTCAAACCATTTGCCTTGAGCACCTCGTCGGGGAGCTCGGAATAGAAGTGCTCGGTGCCGGGCACGCGCTTGAAGACCGGACGGGTGTCCAGGCCAATACGCGGATGGCTCGAGCGGGGCGCGAAGCGATCGCCCTTGGGGAAATCGCGCGGACTCGGAACGGCGCCGGGCACCTGGTGCAGGCGGCCCGAACCGCTCTCGATGGACAGAACGGAACCCAGAAGACCGCGGGTGTACTCGTGGATCGGGTTAGTGAGCAGCTCCTTGGTGGGTGCCTGCTCGATAACCTGGCCAGCGTACATAACCGTGATGTTGTGGGCGACCTCGGCGACCAGCGCCAGGTCGTGCGAAACGAAGATCATGGCAAAGCCGAGCTTGGCCTGAAGATCGTTGAGCAGCTTGATGACCTGCTTCTGGACGGTAACGTCCAGAGCGGTCGTGGGTTCGTCGCAGATGACCAGCTTGGGGTCGCGGGTAAGGGCCATAGCGATCAGGACACGCTGACGCTGGCCGCCGGAAAGCTCGTGCGGATAGCTCTCGAGCGTGCGCTTGGGATCGAGGCCGACGAGCTCCAGGAGCTCCTCGGCGCTGCGGGTTCCGCCGCGCTTGGTGAGCTGCTTCATCTGGGCAGAGATGAGCATGGAGGGGTTGAGCGAGGACAGGGCGTCCTGATAGACCATAGCGATATCGGTACCGCGCAGGCCGAACCACTCCTTCTTGCTCATCTTGAGCAGGTCACGGCCCTCCCAGAGGACCTCGCCGGAAAGGTGCTCGTCATCGTCGGTCAGGCCCATGATGGCCAGCGTGGTGATGGACTTACCGCAACCGGACTCGCCCACCAGGCCCATGGTCTGACCAGGACGGACGTCAAAGTTGACATGGTCGACGACGTTGATATCACCGTGATGCTCAAACTGGATGCAGAAATCGCGGACCGAGAGAATCGGTTCAACAGACTCGTCGGGCACATGGCGATCGTCACGCTTGAGCTCGACATCGCGCAGGGCGCCAAGGCGAGCGGAGAGGGACTGGGCCTGCTCCTTGTAGGCTCGAACGGGGTCGGAGACCAGCAGGTCGGCCTCGCGACGCTTGGAGGAATCGGTGGGATCCAGGGCGGCGGAGGGAGCAGCGGCCATGGCGTCGGTAATGCCCTCGGAGAGGATGTTGAGCGCCAGGCAGGTGATCATGATGGCCAGGCCCGGGAACAGTGCCTGCCACCAACGGCCGGCGAGCACGCCGCCGCGGGCGTCGGCGAGGATGTTGCCCCAGGTAGCGGTGGGCTCCTGGATACCAGCGCCGATGAAGGTCAGCGAGGCCTCGAAGATGATGGCGTCGGCGACCAGGGTAACGGTGAAGACCATGATCGGGGCGATGCAGTTACGCAGAACATGCTTGATCAAAATCCACGGAGCCTTGGCGCCGGAAACGATGACCGCGCGGACATAGTCCTCGCCGTACTCGGACACGATGTTGGCGCGCACGATACGGGCAATCTGCGGAGTGTACATAAAGCCGATGGCGAAGATGATCGACGGCACGGAGTTGCCCAGGATGGAGACAAAGACGGCCGCGAGGGCGATGCCCGGGATGGACATGATGATGTCCAGGATACGCATGATCGTCTCGGAGACGGCCTTGCGCGAAACCGCTGCAAGGGCGCCCACGACCGAGCCGCAGACCAGAGCCATGGCGGTGGCGCCAAAGCCGATAATCAGCGAGTAACGACCACCGTAGAGCATACGCGACAGAATGTCGCGACCCTTATCGTCGGTACCGAAGATAAATCCGTTGCCGGGAGCCTGGCGAGCCGTAAAGATCTCGACCGGGCTATAGGGGGCAAGAAGGGGCGCCAGAATCGCAGTCAGGGCGACCAGCACCAGCACGACGGCGGCAATCTTAGAAGACAACGTCATCTTCTTCCAGCCACCGAGCTTGAGCCCCTTGGAGGCAGCCTTCTCGAGCTGCTCGGTTTGCTTCTCTCGAATCTTTACCATAATCTACACCGTCCTGATGCGCGGGTTGATGAGCAGGTAGAGCATGTCAACCACGATGTTGATGATGATGAAGGCGAGAGCAACGACGATAACGACGCCCTGAACCAGGTTCGCCTCGTTGCCCTGAACGCCCTGCAGAATCGCAGTGCCCATGCCGGGGAGGTTGAAGATAACCTCGATGACGACGGCGCCGCCCATGAGGTAACCGATCTTAAGACCGAGGGTGGTGACCGGGGTGATCAGCGCATTGCGAAGAACGTTGATGCCGACGACGACCTTCTCGGGAACGCCGGCGCCGCGAGCCATACGGACATAATCCTTGTCGAGCTCCTCGACCATGGCGGTACGCACGATACGAGTCATCTGGCCCGTCAGCGGAAATGCCAAGGCGATAGCGGGCATGATCATACGTCCCAGATAGCCAACCGGATTCGTGGTGAAGTGAGGCAGAGCACCCGATGCCGGGAGCACCTTAAGGTAGGAAGAGAACAGCAGGATCAACAGAACGGCAAGCCAGAACGACGGGGTTGCCAAGCCGGCGATGGAAAAGACGCGGATCACTTGGTCCGGCCATTTGTCGCGATACAGTGCCGCGATGACGCCGAGCAAAAACGAAACGACCGCACCGATGGCAAGACCGATAAAGGTCAGCTGCATCGTGACGGGCAGGGCCGTGGAGATGCGCTTGGCAACGGAGTTGCGAGCAGCACCATAGGTGCCCATGTCGCCATGGATCAAATCGCCCATATAGCGCACGTAGCGCACGGGCCAGGGGTCGTCCAGACCATACTTCTCATGGTACTCGGCAACCGCCTCGGGCGAGGCACCGTCACCCAACGCCGTGTAGGCGGGGTCGGTCTTGGAGAACGACATAAGGAAGAACACCAGGACGGTGACGCCCAATGCCATGATCGGCAGCGCCACAAGACGCCTTCCAATCAAACGTAGCAAGTTGTTCACGTTCTCTCCCCTTTCTTTTGTCGGTAGGACCAACTGGTATATGAGTACGGGTACTCATTACAAGACCCGAGCGACATCGTTGCCGCCCGGGTCTTTGTTTCAACTATGAGGATACGGCCCCAATGACCGACATCCTGCATACAGACTCAAGCGAGTCTTACGCCTTGACGGTCGCAACGCCCCTGAAGGACATGCTCGTCGTGCCGATGCCCTTGAAGCCATCGAGGGCCTCGCCGTTGGGCGCAGTGGACGGATCGTCCCAGGAAGCGGAGACGGTCTTGACGTGGACAACGGGGTACAGAACGGCGTTGTCGGCAATGATGTCGAAGCACTCGTTCCACTTCTTCTGCTGCTCGTCGCCCTCGGCGGCAAGAGCCTCGTCCATGAGACTGTGGAGCTTCTGCCACTCAGCGGACTCCTTCCACGGGCAACGGGTCTGCATCCAGACGTTGTCGCCGTACCACCAGTTGAGCAGCAGGTCGGGGTCGGCGCCGAAGCAGGAAGGATCGCCAGGGGCAAGGAGGATATCGTAGGCCTCGCCGCCGTCGATGGCAGCGTAGGTGGCCGGCGAGGTATCGGTCTGGATGGTCACATCGAAGCCGAGAGCGTCGAGGTCGTTCTTGACCTGGGCGGCCATGCCCTTAATCTGCTCGTTGTCGGTGGTGCGCAGGGTGATGGCACCCGGGGTGATGCCAGACTCCTCGATGAGCTTCTTAGCCTTCTTGGCGTCGGTCTTGTACACCGTGGAAGCCTCATGATAGTTGGTGAAGCTCTTGGGCAGGTAGCAGCTGGCAGCGGTGGCAAGGCCGGCGAAGGTGTTGCTGACCATCTTCTCGGTGTCGAGCGCATACATGACAGCCTGACGGACCTTGACGTTGTTCCAAGGCTCCTTGGCGACGTTGAACATGATGAAGCGGGTGCCGAAACCCTGAACGTTATCGATCTTGCAGCCGGCGCTCTCGAGCTGGTCGACGGCGTCAGCGGTAACGAGCTCCATAACGAGCGTGGAGCCCTCCTGCTGAGCGGTAACGCGAGCGGTGGGGTCGGTCAGGATGCTGTACTGGATCTTCTTATCCTCGGCAGCATACTCACCGTTGTACTCGGGGTTGGGAACCAGGGTGATCTCGGTATCGGAGATAGAGTCGTACATCCAGGGGCCGGAACCGATCGGCTGCTTGGCGCGATCCTCCTCGGTCTGGGTGGCCGGGGTAACGCGGACGATGGCCAGACGATCCTTGAGCAGGGAGAAGTTGGGGACCTTAGTCTTGACCGTCACGGTGCTGGCGTCCTTGGCCTCGATGGACTCGAAGGGCTGGAAGAACGGAGCATAGGTAGCGGAAGCGGCGCAAGCGGTGTAGGAGGCAACGACATCGTCAGCGGTGACCTCGGTGCCATCGGAGAACTTGGCGCCCTTGCGGATGGTGACCTCGAAAGTGGTGTCGTCCACAGACTTGGGATCGTCGGTGGCGAGCTCGTTGAAGGTGCTGTAGTCGTGGTAATCGATGCCGTAGAGGCCCTCGACGACGTGCCAGTTAGCACCCAGGCCCACAGCGGAGCCGGTGCTGGCGGGATCGAAGCTGGACGGAGCGTAAGCGGAACCAGCGGTGATCACGCCGCCGCCACGGTTGGCGGAATCGGTGGAGCCGGAAGCGGAACCCTCGTCGCTAGAGCTGCCACCGCAGCCAGTGAGACCAAGGCCGGCGACAGCAGCGACGCTGCCGGTGAGGCCGAGGAACGAACGCCTGGACATACCCTTGTTGATGATGGCCATGTCTTCTCCTATCAATAGAGAATCTTACTCGGGAGCACCTAGACGTGCCCCCGCGCAACTTGCGGACGATATATACCTTACCTACCGACGAACCCAACTGAGGTGCCGCGCTCGGCGACCGATACATACATACGCTTGAACGGTATTTACTACCGTTCACCGAATTCATTGACAAATGATTCGCCAGACAGTATGTATCGGCGAGGTGAGATATCAGTCTTCGTCAACCCGCAGGATAGCAGGGTTTTCGCTTGGGTTAGTCAAACGTTTTAGCGTTAATAAAACCCGAAATCAGCAGGCAATCATGGCGAAATAAATGGTTGAAAATCGCGCAATCATGTATATCAGTTGTTTAGGCTCGTGTTTAGCTATCGGAATGGCCAGCCGCCGCCTCGGCGCGCTCGGCATTCCATGCAACGAGTGCCTCGTGGACCGCCTTGGCAACATCGGCAGGTATGCCGCGAACTTTCGCGATCTCTTGCTCGCTCGCCGCGCGCAAACGCTTCATCGAGCCAAAATGGCGCATAAGGGCACGTTTTCTGGTGGGTCCCACGCCTGGAACGTCATCGAGCACCGAAACCGTCATGGCTTTATCGCGCAACTCACGGTGGAACGTGATGGCAAATCGGTGGGACTCATCGCGTACCTGTTTAATTAGATAGAGCGAAGCAGACCCGGTCGGCAGCACGACAGGAGTCTCGTCCCAAGGCACAAAAACTTCCTCGTCGGCCTTCGCCAAGCCACAAACTGGTATATCGAGCCCAAGAGCCTCAAGTTGCTTGATCGCAGCGGTCAATTGCGGCTTACCGCCATCGACAACGAGCAAATCGGGGCGCGAGCCAAAGCGCTCGTCGGCCATGCGCTCGGGAGCATAGCGTCGTCCCAAAACCTCGGACATCGACACGAAGTCGTTTGCCTCGTCCAATTCGGCCTGAATTTTAAAACGACGGTACTGGCTCTTGTCGGCGCGCCCGTTGGTAAACACCACCATCGAGGCGACCGTAAAGGTGCCATGCAGTGTAGAGATATCGAAGCACTCGATACGCAACGGCGGCGATGGCAGCGCCAACGCACTTTCGAGCTCCAGGAGCGCTTGATTGGTGCGGTCGTCAGCGTACCCCGTTCGCATCATGTAGCGCATGAGGGCATGGCGCGCATTTTTGGATGCCATATCGAGCAGACGGTACTTTTCGCCACGCTGCGGCCTATGGAGATGGCAGGAACGCTCACGCTTGCCCGCAAGCCACTCCCCCAGCGCCTCCGCATCCTCAAGCTCGACGGAAAGGTTGACCTCAGCTGGAATATCAGCCGTCTCGTCGTAATAGCGCTTAAGAAAGCCCGACTGGAGCTCTTCCTCGTCAACATCAAGACCCTTGTCGAGAATGAACTCGCAGGTGCGAACTGTTCGGCCCTCGCGAACGACGAAGACGCAAGCGGCGGAGATGGTCTCCTCGCGATAGAACCCGATGACATCGATATCGACACTGGAGGGAAAAACGACTTGCTGACGATCGTCCAGACCCCTGATGACCTCCAAACGACGTTTGACGCGTGCCGCGCGCTCAAAGTCGAGCGCCTCGGCGGCATCCGTCATCTCGGAGGTCAGCTCATCGACGACATCCTTGCGATGGCCCGACAAAAAGCGCTCGACACGCTTGACGTTCTTGGCATAGTCTGCCGGGGAAATCGCGCCGACACACGCACCCGGGCCGCGCCCGACATGGTAGTCAAAGCAGGGACGCCCGTTTTGTGCGCAAATCATATTGACGATGTCTTCCTCGCCCTTGTGGGACTCGATGGTACGGCGACAACGACGCCACTCCGCACAGGATGCAGAGCAGATGGGGATAACCTTGCGCAGCGTATCTATCGTCTCACGTGCCGCACGGCTATCGGTATAGGGTCCAAAATAGCGCGTTCCCGGCTTATGACGCTCACGCGTGTATTTGATCGCGGGATACAGGTCGCCCTTTGTAATGGCGATAAAGGGGTAGCTCTTGTCATCCTTGAGGTCGACGTTAAAGTACGGATGGTACTGGCCGATCAGGTTGCGCTCGAGTACAAGCGCCTCATGCTCGGTTTCGACAACGATGTAGTCAAAGCTCGCCACTAGCTGCATCATCAGCGGGATCTTTTGACGCTCATCCTGCAGTGTCACGTATTGACGCATGCGGGCGCGCAGGTTTTTCGCCTTGCCCACGTAGATGACATCGCCCTTGGCATCCTTCCAAAGGTAGCATCCGGGCTGTGTGGGAACGCGCGAAACCTGCTCGGCAAGCGTTGGTATGTTGTCGTGACCGGCCACGCGCACCTACTTGCGACGAAGCAGCGCCGAGACCTCGGGCATCTTAAGGACGACGGCAAGGCCAAAGGTAACAACAAGCGAGGCGACACCCGCAACGCAAACGTAGCCAAGAGTAATCAGAATCGAGCCGCCAAGTGCCCCGACAAAGTGTTCAAGCGCCCACATGACGCCGGCGCCTGCGGCAGCACCTAGGCCACCGAGCAAAAGGCCAAAGAAACCGCCATGTAGGATAGATTTGACCTGAAGGCCACGCAGGCGACGACGCAGCCACCACAGCGAACAGCCGACCAAGATCACGTAGTCGACGACATACGAAAGCGCGATTGCCGGCATACCGAAGCCCAGCACAACGCCAAACAGCAGAACCGAGCCGGCCTGGCCGATGGCGGAATACAGGCAATAGCGGCTATAGGGCTTCATGTCGAGCAAGGCAGAGAAGCTCTTCTGTATCAACACGACCACGCCGTAGAGCGGCAGCGAGAGCGCCAGGTAGACAAGGTACTCGGACACCAGCGCCACGCCGGATTCATCGAACTTGCCAGCACAGTAGATCATATTGAGCGGACGTGCGAAGACAATCAGGTACAGTGCGAACGGAATCAGGAAGAACAGCATCTGGGCGACGCCACGCGAAATGCCCGTGCGAACGCTGTCGTAATCCTTCTCCTGTGCGTCATGAGAGAGCTCGGTATAGAGCGCCGTCGAAAGCGAGGCGGCAATCAGCGCGTAGGGCAGCGTGTACCACAGGCGCGCATAGGCGATGACGGAAGGACCCGTCTCGGGCTGGACCACCAGCGCGGCAGCGTTGGTGATAGAAGTCGAGACAAACATGCACACCGTGGCGAGCAGCGTCGGGATACCGAGCGCAATCGTCTGGCGCAGCGCGGGGTCCTTAAAGTCGATATGGATATGGGGATGCACGCCGTGCTTGCCAAGCGCGGGAATCTGACATGCCATCTGAACAAAGACACCGAGGGTCGTACCGGCCGCAATCAAGATGATGCCGGCACGTTCGCCAAACTGTGCGGACACGGGCGCAAAACCCATAAAGCTCGCAATGACGATCACATTGTTGAGGACCGGGGCAAACGTCGACCAGAAGTAGTCGCGGTGTGCGTTGAGAACGCCCGAGAACACCGAGCCCAAACCATAAAACAGAATCTGGATGGCAAAGAAACGGAACATGAACGCAGCGGTATCCATGCTGCCACCGTCACCCGAAAGGAACGATTGCGTCCAGATAAAGCCCGGGGCGAACACGGTCCCCAGCAACGAAATGCCACCCAGCACTAAAAGCAGAATGCCGAGCAGGTTGCCCACGTACTCGTTCGAGGCCTCGCGACCCTGCTCACGCCTCACGCCCATGTACACGGGCAAAAACGCCGTCACGAGCATGCCACCCATCACGAGTTCGTAGAGCATATTGGGCAGGTTGTTGGCGACCTGATAGGAGGACGAGAGTAGCGACATGCCGATAGCGGCCGCCATTGCCCACGTGCGGATAAAACCGGTGACGCGAGACACGATAGTCAGGATGGTCATAAGCCCGGCGGAACGACCAACCGTGGAGTAGTCCGACGAGCCCATGTCGTCAGTGTCATCTCGCGACGAAGAAGCTTCGGATGAGGGTGTCTGAGGCGCAGATTCTTTTGCAAAATGAGCTCCGCGCTTCAATTCTTCCTGCGGCATCGCTCAGTCCTCTCTCGTAATCGCGGCAACCGTCGCCCCGCAAAATGCAATTAAATCATCGGGTGCAAGCTCGAGCTGATAACCACGCTTGCCTCCCGAAATAAAAATGGTATCCCAAAGGACACACGTCTCATCAATGAGCGTCCGGTAGCGTTTTTTCATACCGACCGGGCTGCAGCCGCCGCGAACGTAGCCAGTCGCCGCAAGCAAATCCTTCACATGCATCATAACCAAGGACTTCTCCCCCGCGGCACGCGCGGCGGACTTTAGATCGAGCTCATCGGCAACAGGGATGCAGCACACGACATGGTCGTTGGACGGCGTCACGCAGACCAAGGTCTTAAATCCTTGACCGGGCTCCTCGCCAAGCTGCTCCGAAATCGCGACCCCCAGGCCCACCGACTCATCACCATCGTCTTCGTACGTATGTAGAACATAGGAAATGCCGGCGCTTTCCAGCTCGCGCATCGCATTGGTTTTTGGCGTCTTTACAGCCTTTGCCATGACATATCCTTTCCCTCGCATTCGGACGCAAAGATTAAGTATATGTCCAATTCGGCTGCATACGTCACTTCGGCACAGCAAGCGCCATCGAATCACAAGGAGTCGATGGCGCCCATAAACTGAATCGCCTATTTATTGAGCATCAAGTTGAGCCTGACGCTCCCGGTCACGCCTGAGCAAAGGCGCCAAAAACTTGCCCGTATAACTCTGCGGACAGTCCGCAACCTGCTCCGGTGTGCCCGAAACCACGACGGTTCCGCCGCCGTTACCGCCCTCGGGACCCATATCGATCAGGCGGTCGGCAACCTTGATGACATCAAGGTTGTGCTCAATCACCAGCACCGTGTTGCCCGCATCGACCAAGCGCTGCAGCACATCGAGCAGCTGGCGGACGTCCTCAAAATGAAGACCGGTCGTCGGCTCGTCCAAAATATAGAACGTCTTGCCCGTCTGGCGTCGATGAAGCTCCTTGGCGAGCTTCACACGCTGCGCCTCGCCGCCCGAGAGCGTCGTGGCGGGCTGGCCCAGGCTCACGTAGCCCAAGCCTACATCGTACAGCGTCTGGAGCTTTCGCTTGATCTGCGGGATATTCCCAAAGAAGGCCAGCGCCTCGGTGACGCTCATGTCGAGCACGTCCGAGATGGTCTTGCCACGGTAGGTGACCTCGAGTGTCTCGCGGTTGTAGCGTTTACCGCCGCAAACTTCGCAGGGAACGTAGATATCGGGAAGGAAGTGCATCTCGATCTTAATCTGCCCATCGCCCTTGCACGCCTCACAGCGCCCGCCACTCACATTAAAGGAGAAACGACCCGGCGAGTAGCCGCGCGCCTTCGACTCCGGCGTACTCGCAAACAGCGCGCGAAGATCATCCCACAGGCCGATATAGGTAGCAGGGTTGGAGCGCGGCGTGCGGCCAATCGGCGACTGGTCGATATCGATAACCTTATCGATGCACTCGATGCCCTCGATTTTCTTATACGGACCCACAGGGCGCGTCGAGCGGTGAATGGCATTCGTAAGGGCAGGCGCAATGGTGTCGGTAACCAGGGAGCTCTTGCCCGATCCCGACACGCCGGTAACAACCGTAAGCGTACCAAACTCGATTTTGGCAGTAACGTTTTTGAGGTTGTTGGCTCGAGCGCCCGTAATTTTAAGGCAGCCGCGACCGGGCTTGCGCCGTTCATCAGGCACCCGGATCATTCGTTTACCGGTCAGATAAGCGCCCGTCATCGACTCGGGACACGCCATGATATCGGCAGGCGTTCCCGCCGCGACTACGTGTCCGCCGTTGACGCCGGCGCCGGGCCCCATGTCGATCACGTAATCGGCGGCACGGATTGTATCCTCGTCGTGTTCGACGACGATAACGGTATTGCCGATATCGCGCAGGCGCTCGAGCGTCTTAATCAGGCGCTCGTTGTCACGCTGATGAAGACCGATCGAGGGCTCGTCCAGAATATAGAGCACGCCCATGAGACCCGCGCCGATCTGCGTTGCCAGTCGAATACGCTGCGCCTCGCCACCGGAAAGCGTCGCCGAGGCACGATCGAGCGTCAGATAGTCGAGTCCAACATCGACCAGAAAACGCAAGCGCTCCAGGATTTCCTTGACGATACGGCCGCCGATAAACTGTTGGCGCTCGGTGAGTTCCAGGCCCTCAAAAAACTCGAGCGATTCACGGCACGACAGGCAACAAACCTCGTAAATGGACTTGCCGCCCACGGTGACGGCGAGCATCTCAGGGCGCAAACGAGCGCCGTGGCAGCTCGAGCACGGCTCCTCGCGAATGTACTTCTCCAGGCGCGCCTTGGTGTTCTCGTTCGTCGTCTCGGTATAGCGTTCGTACAGGATGTTGCGAACGCCCGAAAACTTGGTATCCCACTGGCTGCGACGTCCGTCGAGCTTTTGGTAGTCGACCGAGATCTTCGTATCGCCCAGGCCATCCAAGAATGCACGACGCACGCGAGGAGGCAAGTCCTCCCACGGCGTATCGGCGCTCACCTTAAAGTGTTTGCAGACCGCAGCAAAAATCTGCGGATAGTAGTTCGAATTGCCGAACAGACTACCAAAGACTCCGTCGGCAATGGACTTCGAGGGGTCCTCGATCAGCGCCTCGGCATCAACGGTTTTCTTAAAGCCCAGGCCGTCGCACTCAGGACATGCGCCATAGGGAGCGTTGAACGAAAAATCACGCGGTTGAAGATCGTCAATGGAGTGACCATGCTCCGGGCACGCCAAGGCTAACGAATACTCCAGCAGCTCGCCCTCGGTCCCCTCGGGAGCATCACGATCGGGCAGCATGTACACGTTTACATTGCCGTGAGCCAGCGCGGTCGCCTGCTCAACAGACTCGGCTATACGGCCCAGAGAGTTCTCACGGATCACGATGCGATCGACCACGACCTCGATATCGTGCTTGAACTTCTTGTCCAGATCGATCGGATCGTCGAGCGAGCGCACTTCACCGTCGACACGCACGCGGCTAAAGCCCTCGGCGCGAAGGTCCTCAAACAGTTTGGAGTACTCGCCTTTTCGCCCGCGCACCACCGGTGCCAGCACAAACGCGCGGCGGCCCTCCCCCGCCGCCAAGACCTTGTCGGCAACCTGGTCGGTCGTCTGGCGCTCAATGACGCGGCCGCATTCGGGACAGTGCGGGGTGCCCACACGGGCGAACAGCAGGCGCAGATAGTCATAAATCTCGGTTACGGTGCCAACCGTCGAGCGAGGGTTTTTAGACGTCGTCTTTTGGTCGATCGACACCGCCGGCGAAAGGCCGTCGATTGAATCCAAGTCGGGTTTGTCCATCTGGCCCAAGAACTGGCGCGCATAGCTCGAAAGGCTCTCGACGTATCGACGCTGGCCCTCGGCATAGATAGTGTCAAATGCCAGCGAGCTCTTGCCCGAGCCAGAAAGACCGGTAATGACCACGAGTTGGTCACGCGGAATGGAAACATCGATATCGCGGAGGTTGTGCTCACGAGCGCCGCGAATAACGATAGAAGAATCAGACATGGAAGCTCCTTGCCTCCTATTGCATCGAATCATACTGCCGATGAGTTTAGCGCACTCGACGCGCACAGATGTTCGTAATACAAGATTCGCAGACCTTTAGCTTTGCGTATCGGGTGCTTTGTTTCTCGAAATACCGTGGAGAGGTTACAGTAATCTAATACTGAACTTAGTTTGCTGTAACAGAGGAACGTCCATGACCGAAGATATCCCCCTTGAAATCACTTCGAGCGACATGGCCAATCTGCCCATATTCATCGCCGTCCTTATCGTGGCCACCGTCGTCGTGCGCGTGTATTTTTCAATCAAACACAATGAAAAGCCGCCCATTGCCCGCGTCTTTTGGTGCGCGACGCTCCTCATCCCGCTCGGCGTGGTAGCTGCATGGATTACGAATCAATTGCTCGTAAATGAGGACAGTTCCCTATGGGTCCTTTCTTATTCGGCGCTCGGTGCTGCCGCCGTCATACTTCTTGTCGAACCCTTGGTTTCGGGACTTATCGACCAAACCGATCTTGCGACGGGAACGGTTGCCTGTATTTGCCGTGACATCCTTGTCATCGCCGCTGTTTCAGCGCTCTCGTTCGTTTCACTCGAAATTGCCTGTAACGAAACGTTCTATCGCATTCCCGCCAACTCATTCGGGTTTTCCGTCGGGCTGCTCGCGACGGTTCTGCTCTCCCTTTATTTGCTGGGACAGCGTCATGGAGGCGTCATGGCCCTCGTGCCCGTCGCCTGTTGCATCCTTGGCATTGCCGATCACTTCGTCATAACGTTTAAAGGCGAAGCCATCCTGCCAAGCGATATCTTGGCCCTTGGCACCGCAATGGAAGTGAGCGAGGGATACGAGTTTACCTTTACCGCCGGAATCGTAACCTCTCTCGCCCTGCTGGAGATTTCCCTGGGGCTTCTTTCGCTTATCCGACCGCGAAAGCTCCGTACGCCCACCCATGTCTTCCCCGCAATCGCCGCTAACCTCTGCGCTTTTCTGCTAGTGACCGTTGTGGGGCTCTCAGGCTTTTCCAGCATCGACTTGGAGCAGGCGCTGGATTTTGGATTTGACCGTTGGCAGCCCATCACCACATATACGTCTCAGGGTTTTATCACTTCGTTCACCGAAATGGTCAACGAGTTGCCCATTGAGAAGCCCGAAGGCTATACGCCCGATGAGGCGCAGAGCATCGAGCAGGAGCTCGCCGCCGCCTACGACAGCACGTATGGCTCGAGCGAGCAGCGCGCGGCTGCCGTTGCCCAGTTCAATGAAATCAAGCCGACGATTGTTGCCGTCATGAACGAGAGTTTTAGCGACCTTTCGTGCTTTGAGCAGCTCCAGGCGGCCGGGTACACCGGCCCCGCATTCTACAACTCGCTTCCCGACACACTTGTTCGCGGCACCATGCTCGCTTCGGTCACCGGTGGCGGAACGGCAAACTCCGAATTCGAATTTTTGACCGGAGCGACAACGGCCTTTGTCGGATTAGGCAAGATCCCCTATCAGCTGTATCAGATGAATGGCGTCAACAGCCTGGCAAAGGACCTTAAAGAGCTTGGGTATACCGCTACCGCTATGCACCCGCAAAACCCCGTCAACTACCATCGAGATAAGATCTATCAGCAGCTGGGCTTTGGAGACTTTCTTTCAATCGGCGATTTCGAAGGTTCGCCCTGTTACCATGCCGGCGTATGCGACTACGCCACCTACGACAAGATACTCGACCTGCTTAGAACCGACGAAGCGCCGCAGTTCATCTTTGACGTCACGATGCAAAATCACGGCGGCTACGACTATGGCACCGTTCCCGCCGAAGAGCTGACAAACTATTGGGTCGAGGGAGCCAGCGAGGGCGCCAATAGCGCGCTCAACACCTATCTCACCTGCATCAACGCATCCGACCGGGACCTCGAGTACTTTATCAACGAGCTCCGCAATATCGGCAGACCGGTTGTCCTTGTCTTTTTTGGCGACCATCAGCCGAGCGCCGCAACGACTCTCAACGACGAGCTGTACCCTCAGGAAGATACGGCAAGCCACGCTTTCCGTGTCTATCAGTCAACCTATTTCGTCTGGGCTAACTATGAAATCGCCGGCAATACCGAGCTCAACGTCTACGACACCGTCGGGGCAAACGAGATTGCAGCCATTACCCTTAATAAGATCGGCGCCCCGCTCACCGACTATCAAAAGGCCCTGCTTGCAACAAGGTCAGATGTGCCCACCATCAATGTCGCCGGCTATCTCGGTGCCGACGGGCTGCGCTACAACTTGGAATCTGAAGACAGCCCATACACCTCGACGATCGACAAGCTGCAGCGCATGCAATACCTCGAGTTCGCCAGCAAAGTTCAGTAAGCCCGCCCATTCGCTTGGGCCCATCGTATTGCAAGCACGCTCGGCCCAAATGCATCGCAAATGACTCCCGCTCGCAAACGAGGGTACAATGACGCTCGTGTCACATCACGGGGCTCCGGCCCCAACATATACAAAGGAGTCATACATGGGTTGCGAGCACGCACAGGCCGCCGGCGGACAAACGTCGCCGTCGCAATTTGAGGAGAACACGCTGTCCGAGGTCAAACGCGTCATCGCCGTGCTTTCCGGCAAGGGCGGTGTCGGCAAGTCGTTTGTCACCGGTGCCATCGCCACCGAGCTTGCCCGTCACGGCCACAAGGTCGGCGTCCTCGATGCCGACATCACCGGTCCCTCTATCCCCAAGATGTTCGGCATGAGCGGACGCCACGTCCATGCCCTTGGCAACCTCATGCTGCCCGAAATCTCCGAGCACGGCGTCAAGGTCATGAGCTCCAACCTTCTGCTCCAAAACGAGACCGACCCCGTCCTTTGGCGCGGTCCGGTCATCGCAGGCGCCATTAGGCAGTTCTGGAGCGAGACCTCGTGGGGCCCCATCGACTACCTGCTGGTCGACATGCCTCCGGGAACAGGCGACGTCGCGCTCACCGTCTTCCAGTCGCTGCCCGTCGACGGCATCGTCATCGTCACGAGCCCGCAGGACCTGGTCTCGATGATCGTCGCCAAGGCGGTCAACATGGCCGAGAAGATGAACGTCCCCATTCTGGGCATCGTCGAGAACATGAGCTATATCGAGTGCCCCGACTGCGGCAAGAAGATCGAGGTCTTTGGCAAAAGCAAGCTCCCCGAGGTCGCAGAGCGCTATAACCTCGACATCTTGGGCACGCTTCCCATCAATCCGGCACTCGCCGAGGCCTGCGATAAGGGCGAGGTCGAGACCGCGCTGCCCGATGGCATGTTGCCCAAGGCAGTCTCTGCCGTCGAGGCTATTACCCCGCACGAGACCGACGAGGCCTAAGTGAACACGAGCGCCTTCTATGACGTCCTGGTAATCGGCGGCGGGGCTTCAGGCCTCGCCGCCGCCATTACGGCCGCACGTGCTGGCAAAAGCGTCTGCATCGTTGAGCGCGATGTCGCCTGCGGCCTAAAGCTCCTTGCGACCGGTAACGGCCGCTGCAACCTCTCCAACGAATCGATTGATCCTCAGCGGTATAACCACCCCGCATTCGTCGAATCTGTCATGGGCCCCCAACCCGAACAAGAGCTTATGGGTTTCTTCTCCTCGCTGGGCATCATGACAACCTCCGAGGAAGGCCGGCTATACCCGCGCTCCCTTCGCGCAGAATCGGTGCGCGACGCGCTTCTCAACGTTTGCGACCGCCTAGGTATTACCTTAATCTGCGGAGCCAACGTTGCCTCGGCGCACAAAGCTTCCGAAGGCTGGACACTCCAAATAGACCGTCCAGCGCGGGCGCTCAAGGCAAAAAAGCACGACGACCGAAAAACGGAGCTCCGCTCGCTTCGGAAAGCGCTCGCCGATGTCCCTCGCAAGAACGAGGCCCTGGAGGCACATGCCGTAATTATCGCCACGGGTGGCAACCCCACCGGTATCGCCGATACGTTTAGCCTCCCCCTCACTTCGCTGCGCCCCATCCTCTGCCCCGTATCGGCAACGGTCGTCGGCGATCGGGCGGCACTCAAGACGTTGGACGGCCTGCGCGTCCGCGCCCGCTTGACGCTCGCCCGCAATCATAATGAGCTCTGGCACGAAGACGGTGAAGTCCTGTTTCGAGCCTTCGGCATCTCGGGCGTCGCTGTCTTCAACCTCTCCCGTCGTATCCAGCGCGGTGATACGATCCTGCTCGACGTTTTCCCCGACCTCTCCAAAGACGAGCTGCTCGATATGCTCAACCGGCGCGTTGAGCTGCTCGGCGGCTTTTCGCCCCGCGATCCCCGTTGGCTCGACGGCATGCTCGCCCCGCAACTCTCCCGCGTCGTCTGCACGGCGTTCGAGCAGTGCCATCCAGGCTCCAACGATGTCATCCACCTGGTCTCGATCCTCAAGCACTTTAAGTTGCTCGTTGAGGGAACAGCCGAGGAGCGCTCGGCACAGGTCACGCGTGGTGGCGTATCTGTCGAGAGTATCTCAACACCCAGTCTACGCGCGCGCAGCGTTGTCGACGCCCCGCTTTACGTCTGCGGCGAAGCGCTCGACATCGACGCCGATTGCGGAGGCTTTAACCTTGCGTGGGCATGGCTCTCGGGCATTCGCGCTGCAAGCAGCCTGTAGCCGCGCAGTCTATAATCAAAAACGCATTCGGGCCGTCTGGGATACCGGACGGCCTCTTTCTTGCCTCTAAGGAGACCTCGATGATCGAAATCACCCAAGTCAACGCTTCGCTCGATGAAGCCGGCGATGAAAATGCCTGCCTCATTGTTGGCAAGCGAGTCGCCAAGCGCGTCCTACGTTGCAAAGACTCCGAGATCAAGTCCATCGAGCTCCACCGCAAGTCAATCGACGCTCGCAAAAAACGAGACGTCCATTTTATCCTGAGCTTTCGTGTTGAGCTGACCAGTCCCCACCTCGAGCGAGAAGCGGTCGACAGCGTTTCCGAACGTGACCGCTCGCTCGTACGCGCGATAGAAGACGATGAGCCTTCATTCCCCTCCCCCATTTCCGACGCATCCAAAGAGCGCCCCGTCGTTGTCGGCGCCGGATGCGCCGGCCTTTTCGCTGCGCTCACGCTCGCCGAAGCAGGTCTTAAGCCCTTGCTTATCGAGCGCGGCGACCCGGCATTTCGCCGCTCGCAGGCGATCGACCTCTTTCTAAAGGAGCGCATCCTCGACCCCGAGAGCAATATTCAGTTTGGTCTGGGCGGCGCGGGGACCTTCTCGGACGGCAAGCTCAATACGGGAACAAAAAATCCCGCCCATCGCCTTATCCTCGAAACCTTCGTCGAGGCGGGTGCGCCCCGCGATATTCTGTGGGATGCCAAGCCGCACATTGGCTCCGACATCCTTCCCAAGGTTGTCACCGCTATATCCCAGCGCACCGAGCAGCTCGGAGGTGTCGTCCGTTATCGAACGAAGCTCGTCGACATTCGCACCGACGCGTCTGGCGCCATCACCGGTATCGATGTCCAATCGTCCCAAGACGCCGCTTACGAGCCAATCGAAACAAAGCACCTCATCCTCGCCTGTGGGCATTCTGCTCGCGATATTTTTGAGCTCCTTAAGGACCACAACGTGGCCCTCGCACAAAAGACCTTTGCCATGGGCGTTCGCATCGAGCATCCGCAGCGCGACATCGACCGAGCCCAATATGGAGCCTTGGCGGGACATCCAGCGCTCGGGGCAGCCCCCTACAAGCTCGTCGCCCATCTTCCCAACGGCCGCAGCGTGTTCTCGTTTTGCATGTGCCCCGGCGGGCAGGTTGTCGCCGCCTCTTCCGAGCAGGGCCACCTGTGCGTCAACGGCGCCAGCCTCAATGCCCGCGACGGACGCAACGCAAACGCCGCCCTGCTCGTTAACGTCACGCCTGAGGACCTTCCCAACGATGACCCGCTCGCCGGCATCGAGCTCCAGCGCGCCTGCGAGGCGGCCGCCTATCGCCTGGGCGGTTCCAACTGGAACGCACCGGCACAACTCGTCGGAGATTTCCTCGCAGGACGCGCCAGCAAGGCGCCCGGAAAGGTAAAGCCCACCTATCCGCTCGGTGTGACCTGGACGACAATTGACGAAGCCCTGCCGCAGCATATCGTCGAGTCGCTCCGCCTGGGACTTCCCCTACTCGGAAAAAAGCTACGAGGCTACGACCGTCCCGATGCCGTTCTTACCGGCGTGGAGACTCGTTCGAGCTCACCGGTCACTGTCACCCGAGACCGAACGTGCCATGCCGTGTCGACCCCGGGCCTCTACCCTTGTG
This sequence comes from uncultured Collinsella sp., assembly GCA_900545835.1. Taxonomy (GTDB): domain Bacteria; phylum Actinomycetota; class Coriobacteriia; order Coriobacteriales; family Coriobacteriaceae; genus Collinsella. Next base: position 41,956 of record URBB01000001.1, read on the forward strand.
GTGAGGGAGCTGGATATGCCGGCGGCATCATGAGCGCGGCCACCGACGGCATCCGTTGTGCCGAAGCCCTGATCGCGGACCTCTAACGCACGAATTCCAGCGCGCAAAAGACACAGGCCCCGAGCTCCACAGGGAACTCGGGGCCTGTTCGCTATTTCTTAAACCGTGCACCCTGGCGTTTTCTGCCCGATGCGAACGTGGAACCCTTGCGGGCCTGCGAGCGTAAGCGCTCGATCGTCTCGTCCTCAGACGCACCCTCGAGCATCGCCCGAATCTGAACGACGGCATCGCGCAGGCGCGCCGCCTCCTCAAAGTCCATAGCGGCAGAAGCGTTACGCATATCCTCTTCCATGGTTTCGACGATCCGCACAAGCTCGTCATGCGGCAGTTCTTCCAACTGCTCCGCAAGTGCCTGCTCGGGCGCCACCGTTTCCGGCACACCGCCCTCGCCCGACTCATCGGGCGTATAGAATGCGCCATGGCCAAGAGAGTCGCCCTTCGAGCGTCCCTTGGAACCCACGGTTTTTTCGGCCTCGGCAATAAAACTTGAGATGTCGTTGATGGCCTTGCGCACCGTCTTGGGCACAATGCCATGCTCTTCGTTATATGCCATCTGAATCTCGCGACGGCGCTGCGTCTCCTCGATGGCCTCTTTCATCGAATCGGTCATAACGTCTGCATACATGATGACTTCGCCATCGGCGTTACGGGCCGCGCGGCCAATCGTCTGAATCAGCGAACGGCGGTTGCGCAAGAAGCCTTCCTTATCGGCATCGAGAATTGCCACCAGTGAGACCTCGGGGAGATCCAAGCCCTCGCGAAGCAGGTTGATGCCAACGAGAACATCGATCTTTCCCTCGCGCAGCGTTCGCAGGATCTCGACACGGTCCATCGTCGCTGTATCGGAGTGCATGTAATTGACCTTAATGCCGGCATCAAGCAGATGGTCGGTCAGGTCCTCGGCCATGCGCTTGGTGAGCGTGGTCACCAGTACGCGCTCCTTGCGCACCACGCGCTCGCGAATCTCGTCCTCAAGATCGTCAATCTGCCCACGAACCGGACGCACATCAATCTTGGGGTCGAGCAGACCGGTCGGACGAATAATCTGCTCAACGTCGTTTTGGCTCACCCGCAGCTCATAGTCGCCCGGCGTGGCCGAAACATAGATGAACTGGGGAATCCTCGCCTCAAACTCATCGAAACGAAGCGGGCGGTTATCGAGCGCCGAGGGCAGACGAAAACCGTGTTCCACCAGCGTCACCTTACGCGAGCGATCACCTTCGTGCATGCCGCGAATCTGCGGCACCGTCACATGGCTCTCATCGATGATGCAGAGCATATCCTTGGGAAAGTAATCGATCAGGGTAAACGGCGGCTCACCCGGCTTGCGACCGTCCAGATGACGCGAGTAGTTCTCGATACCGTTACAAAAACCCATAGTCTCGAGCATCTCAAGATCATAATCGGTGCGCTGCTGCAGACGCTGCGCCTCGAGCAACTTATCAGTCGCCTTGAGCTCGGCCACACGCTTCTCGCACTCTTCGCTGATCGATTTCAGAGCCGCCTTGACCTTCGGCTTCTCGGTCACGTAGTGCGAGGCCGGCCACACGGGGATGGCCTCGTACTCACGAAGCATCTCTCCGGTGACCTCATCGATCTCGGCAATCAGCTCGACCTCGTCGCCAAAGAACTCAAACCGCAACGGATGCTCGGCATAAGGCGGATACACGTCGACGACATCGCCGCGCACGCGGAACGTGCCGCGCGCCAGGTCATAGTCATTGCGATCATATTGAATGTCTATAAGTGCGTGGATAAAGTCATCGCGCTCGAGCGGCACCTTCTTGTCGACGTTTGGAGCCAGACCCGCATAGTCCTCAGGAGAGCCAATGCCATAGATACACGAGACCGATGCGACAACGATCACATCGCGTCGAGAGAGCAGCGATGCGGTCGCCTGATGTCGCAGCATCTCGACCTCTTCGTTAATCGAGGAGTCTTTCTCGATATATGTATCGCTTTGCGGCACATACGCCTCGGGCTGATAGTAGTCGTAGTACGAGACAAAGTAGACCACAGCGTTGTTGGGAAAGAACTCTTTGAGCTCGCTCGCAAGCTGAGCGGCGAGCGTTTTATTGGGAGCCATGACCAGCGTCGGCTTCCCCAGGGCCTCAATAGTCTTAGCCATCGTGAAGGTCTTGCCCGAACCAGTCACGCCCAGCAAAACCTGATAGCGATCTCCGTCCCTCACACCCCGCACAAGCGACTCAATGGCCTTAGGCTGGGAACCGGCAGGCTCATAGGGAGAAACGACTTCAAACGGCACCTCAGCGCCCTCAACGCCAAAGCGCTTAAGTTCACCACCAACGCGTTCTACTTCATATTCCGCCATGGATACTCCTAACTCATACATCTGCAGTATACGCAGGAGGTGGGCTTAGTCCTATACGAACCGATCGGGATAGAGCGTCTTATAGCGAACCCAGGCATTATTGACGCGAATCAGATAAGCCTGCGTCTCGGGGAAGGTAATCGCATTGTGAAGCGAGGTGCTCTGCTGCGCCCAACCATCCACATTGCCCATGCCGGCGTTATATGCGGCAATAGCGCTATCCGTCGACCCGTTGAAATACGTTAAGAGATACGAGAGGTACGCGCAGCCAAACTCGATATTCGTAGCAGGATCGTTAAGGTTGTCGGCCGAATACTCCCCACCGTCGACAAGACCCTTGGCGATCATATCCTGGGCAGTCTCGGGCATCAGCTGCATCAATCCCTGAGCACCCTGATTCGACTCAGCCTCGGGATCCCAATTCGATTCCGACTTAATGACAGCGCACACCAGATACGGATCCAGATTATGCGAAATACTAGATTGCTTTACATACGCCTCGTAGTCAATGGGATACAGCGGCTTAAAGAAAGCCGCAGGAGCACACGAGTAAACGAATGAGATAAGGCCGAAGGCAAAAACGGCAGCCAGCGGTATAAGGCGATACCACGCAAAGAAACGTGTCTTAGGCATCGGCATCCTCCTTATTCGCAGTGTCTATAAACCCATGACATGCAAGCCATGAGTCAAGCTGCTCAAAGAGCGAATTATCGCCTGCGGCATTATCAATCACCGTTGTAGCGAGATTGCACAGCGCAGACTCATCGGGCTGACAAGCAGAACGGGCATCGAAATCAGATGGCACCATGCCACGTTGAATAGCGCGCTCGCGACGAACTGACAAAGGGGCGCTAATGACCAGAATTTCATCAGCCAAGCCAAATGCATCCTCAAAACCAGTCGGAGCAGAAACCTCAACCACCGCAAAGGGGTAACGGGGTGATGAAACCGTACAACAAACCGGATCGAGAATCCTAAGCGAAAGCTGTTCAATCAGAACGGGATGCACAATGCCATTGAGCCGTGCGACCGAATCAGGAGAAGCGAAAGCTCGAGAGGCGAGGGTGCTGCGGCGAATGCCGCCTTCCTCATCCAAAATGTCCCAACCGAATTCATCCGCGAGAGCATTGACGATATCAGAGCCCGGCACATACAGCGATTTTGCAAGCTCATCCAGATCGATAAGCATAGCGCCACGAGATTCGAAATAGCGGCAGGCAGTCGACTTACCCGAAGCGATATTGCCCAAGACAAATACGGTAAACATCAAGCCCTCCCTAACGCCAATGCGAGTAATTATCGCTCAAATACACTGGAAGGACTCAAAATACAGCCAAACAGTAAGAGCGCATACGGGGGAGCTAGGCCCCAAAGTACAACATGTATATAACGCAAAAAAGGGGGAGGCCGCGAGGCCTCCCCCTTCTCAGTTCGATGACGGCTCG
>URBB01000002.1 GCA_900545835.1 uncultured Collinsella sp.
CAGCGTCAGATGTGTATAAGAGACAGATCTGATCGAGACGGCGCGGCTGACGCCCGAGGAGCGCGCTTACGCGCAAGAGATCCTTGACGCTTCGTATTCGCAGAGCGAGGAGTGAGAATGGTTCCATCGCAGCATTCCGCGTTGAGGGGCGCTTTTGAGTGGATCGCGGTCATCGCGATCGCACTGGTCGCCACCTTCTTGATTCGCTCGTTTGTGGTCGAGCCCTTTGTGGTGCCCACCGGCTCCATGGAGTCCACGATCGAGATTGGCGACCAGATCCTGGCACAAAAGGTGAGCCTCGAGCTCGGTCAGCCCGTCAAGCAGGGTGATATCGTGGTGTTTCACAACCCCGATGGCACCTCCGAGCATGATGTTCTTGTCAAGCGTGTTATTGCCACGGCCGGCCAGACGGTCGACCTGCAGGATGGCAAGGTGGTCGTTGACGGTCAAGCGCTCGACGAGGACTATACGACGGGCATGAGCTGGCCGCTTTCGGTCCAAGCGCCCGGCGCTCAGGTAAGCTATCCCTACACGGTTCCCGACGGGTGCGTGTGGGTGATGGGCGACAACCGTGAAAACTCTGCCGACTCACGCTACTTTGGTCCCGTCGATCGCTCTGATTTGATCGCTGTGGCGCTTGTGCGCTACTGGCCGCTCAACCGCATCGGCGCTATCGACTAAAAACCGCTATAGTACAGTACCTAACCGTGTAATCGTTTCGACGAGGGGATATTAGAGGCATGAACGCTTCATCGCTTTCCTTCCAAGACATCATCCTGCGCCTCCAGCAGTACTGGGGCGAGCAGGGCTGCGTCATTATGCAGCCCTATGACTCCGAGGTCGGTGCCGGTACCTTCCACACCGCGACCACGCTGCGCTCGCTCGGTCCCGCCGAGTGGCGCACCTGCTATGCGCAGCCCTGCCGCCGTCCTGCCGACGGCCGCTACGGCGAAAACCCCAACCGCATGCAGCACTACTATCAGTTCCAGGTGCTCATCAAGCCCTCGCCGGTCAACGCCCAGGAGCTCTACCTGGGGTCTCTTGCCGCTATCGGCCTGGACCCCAACGACCATGACGTCCGCTTTGTCGAGGACGACTGGGAGAGCCCGACGCTCGGCGCCTGGGGTCTTGGCTGGGAGGTCTGGCTCAACGGCATGGAGGTCACGCAGTTTACGTACTTCCAGCAGGTGGGCGGCATCGAGGTCGACCCCGTGCCCGTCGAGATCACCTATGGCCTGGAGCGTATCGCCATGTACGCCCAGGGCGTCAACTCGGTCTACGACCTGGTGTGGAGCTACCTGCCCGACGGCACGCCCATGACCTATGGTGACGTGTTCCTCGAGAACGAGCGCGAGTTCAGCGCCTACAACTTTGAGGTTGCCAACGTCGAGATGATGCGTCGGAAGTTTGACGACTACGAGGCCGAGTGCCACTCCTGTCTGGAGCGCAAGCTGCCGCTGCCGGCGTACGACTGCGTCATGAAGTGCAGCCACGCCTTCAACCTGCTCGATGCCCGTGGCGCGCTGTCCGCGGTCGAGCGTGCCAACTACATCCTGCGCGTCCGCGCCGTCGCCAAGGCGTGCTGCGAGGCCTACATGGCCGAGGTCGCCGGAGTCAACGAGAATGCCGACCAGGAAGGCGAGGTGGCGTAAGCCATGGCAGACGCTAAGGATTTCCTGTTTGAGATCGGTACGGAGGAAATGCCCTCTGCACCGCTGAACAATGCCGTCAAGCAGCTTGGCACCCTGATCGCCAAGGGTCTCGACGAGGCCGGTCTGGCCCACGGCGAGGTCCGCGTGATCTCGAGTCCGCGTCGCCTGGCTGCACTCGTTGCCGACGTCGCCACCGCGACCGATGAGGTTCACGAGGTCAAGCGTGGCCCCGCGGCCAACATTGCCTTCGACGCTGACGGTAACGCCACCAAGGCCGCCCAGGGCTTTGCCCGCAAGTGCGGTGTGGCTGCCGAGGACCTGGCCCGTCGCGAGGATACTGACGGTCGCGAGTACGTGTTCGCCGAGAAGAACATTCCCTCCGCACCGGCTACGCCGATTCTGACCGCTCTGTGCGAGAAGACTATCGCTGGCCTGCAGTGGCCCAACTACCGCAGCCAGCGCTGGGGTCACGAGCATGCGACCTTTGTTCGTCCGGTCCGCTGGATCTGCTGCCTTCTGGGCGAGGACGTTGTGCCCGTGTCGTTTGCCGACGTGACGAGTGGCAACACCACGCGTGGTCATCGCGTGCTTGGCCCCGGTGACCATGTGGTCGCCAGCCCCGCCGTCTACGAGCAGGTGCTCGAGGACGCCGGCGTGCTTTCTGCCGAGCGCCGTCGTGAGGCCATCCTTGCCGGTATCGCTGAGGTCGAGGCCGCACGTCCCGGCTGCCATGTCGACACGCCCAAGAAGGTCTTCGAGGAGGTCATCAACCTCTGCGAGTGGCCGACGGTGCTCGTCGGTACCTTTGACGAGGAGTTCCTCAAAGTCCCGCACGAGATCATCTGCGAGTCCATGCTCACCAACCAGCGCTACTTCCCGATTTATGACGGCGAGGGCAAGCTCACGCGTGAGTTCGTAGTCGTTTCCAACAGCAAGCCCGAGAATGCCGAGCGCGTGATCGACGGCAACGAGCGCGTCGTACGCGCCCGTCTGGACGACGCCAAGTTCTTCTACGAGGAGGACCTGAAGATCTCCCTCGATGAGTTCCGCGAGCGTCTGGCCAAGGTCGCCTTCCAGGAGAAGCTCGGTAGCGTGCTCGCCAAGTCCGAGCGCATTGAGCAGCTTGCGCTCGCCATCGCTCGCGAGGCCCATCTCGGTGCTCACCTGGCTGCCGACGCCGCTCGCGCCGCGCACCTGTGCAAGGCCGACCTGGTTTCCAACGCCGTCGTCGAGTTCACGAGCCAGCAGGGCGTGATGGGTGGTTATTACGCTTCCGCGATGGGGGAGAACGACGAGGTCGCCCACGCCATTCGCGATCATTATCGTCCCCGCTTTGCCGGTGACGAGCTGCCCGAGGGCACCGCTGGCTGCATCGTGGCCTGTGCCGACAAGCTCGATACCATCGCCGGTATTTTTGCCATCGGCGAGCCCCCGACCGGCTCTTCGGACCCCTACGCGCTGCGTCGTGCCGCTATCGGCATCATCAACATCCTGCGCGATCGTCTGCCGATTGACCCCACGTCGCTGATCGACTTCGCCCTTGAGCTTTATAGCGAGCAGGGTATCGAGTTCGATGCCGCCGAGGTCGCCCAGCAGGTCCGTGACTTCTTCCACGGCCGCCTGGTGAGCATGGCCCGCGACGAGAAGATTCCTGCCGATACCGTCGCCGCCGTCTCCGCGGTGCACATCATCGCCCCGTCCGTCTTCTTCGCCCGCTGCGCCGCGCTCGACGAGGCCCGCAAGAACGATGCCGAGACCTTCGACAACCTGGCTACCGCCTATGCCCGCGCCGCGCACATCTCCAAGCCCGAGTTGGGTGCGGAGTACGATCGCAGCCTGATGGGCGATGCCGAGCTCGCGCTTGCCGATGCCTCCGAGGCCGCTCAGACCGCTGTCGATGCCGCCCTTGCTGCCGAGGATTATCCCGCCGCGTTTGTCGCCCTTGCGGCTCTGCGTGCCCCCATCGACCGTTTCTTCGACGAGGTTATGGTCATGGACAAGGACGAGCAGCTCCGCGATAATCGCCTTAAGCTGCTCAACCGCTTCGAGGCCGTTTTCTCCGGCATCGCAAACATCGGTGAGCTTGCTCGCAAAAAGTAAGCTAGCCTGCGCATAAGCGCAAAAGGAGCCCCGCATGGATTGCCCGGTCACCGCTCGTCCCACCGTTATCGTTATCTCCGACTCGCTCGGTGATACCGCTTGTGAGGTGGTGCTTGCGGCGTCCGGGCAATTTGATGAAGGGGCTTTTCATCTCTTGCGCCTGCCTAAGGTGACCTCGGTGGAGCAGGTCAAGTCGTTTGTGGGACTGCGCGTCGATGCCGACCATCGCGATATCGCTGTGTTTCACACCATTGTCGACCCGGCGCTGCGCGCTCGCGTGCTCGATTACCTGGGCATGCTGCATATCCGTTCGGTCGACCTGATCGGTCCGACGCTCGCTGTGCTGTCGTCGCTTATCGGCGTGCCGCCCAAGGGCGTCGCGGGCACGATTCATAAGACCGATGACCGTTATTTCCATCGTATTGAGGCCATGGAGTATTTCGTTGAGCACGACGACGGGCGCGGTTGCGATGATCTGTCGGGTGCCGATATCGTGCTGTTGGGCGTATCGCGAACGTCCAAGACGCCGCTGTCGATGTATTTGGCCTTTCAGGGTTACAAGGTTGCCAATGTTCCTTTGGCCCATGGCATGGAGCCACCGAAGTCAATTTACGAGGTCGACCCGATGCGGTTGTTCGGCCTGATTTCGACCGTCGACGTTATTTCTGAGATTCGCGATAGCCGCTTGGGCGATGATTACACCCGTGCCGTTGCCGGCTCCTATGCCGAGCCCGAGAGCGTACGCAGCGAGCTCGAGGAAGCCCGCGCTCTCATGAAGCGTCTGGGCTGCTTTGTGGTGCGTACCGATGGCAAAGCGATTGAGGAGAGCGCCTCCGAGATCATAAGTCACTTGGAGGAAATCCAAGAAGCCCGTGCCCGCCGCGCCGCCCGCCGAGCCAGCAAAGCTAACTCATTGGGTTAGCTAAAAATGCCCCGCCCTAAATAAGACTACCAAAAAATAATGCACGATAATGGTAAAGCGATTTAGCAAGAAATTTGCATTTGACCTGCAAGTTTCTTGCGTTGGTATCTTCATAAGGTAACCACCTTTACCTACCGTTTACCGCCACATTTACCTCGTTTACCAAACCCCGCACCCTCTTCTCATGTCAGCGTGAAACCCGCCGTATAGTTCCCTCACGGCCCGCATCCGGCGGGTCGATTCGTCACCACGGTCGTGCGCGAGAGCGTATGGAAGGGGAAGTATCGTGAGCGATTGCAAGAGGGTTTACCGTTTTGGAACCGACGCCCAGGGCACCTGTGTCACTGAGGGCGACAAGTCCATGAACTTCGTGCTTGGCGGCAAGGGCGCAAACCTTGCCGAGATGAGCCGAATCGGCCTGCCGGTTCCCGGTGGCTTTACCATTACCTGCCAGACCTGCGTCGAGTACTCCGGTGCCGGTAACGTGTGGCCGGAGGGCGCACTCGATGAGATCGTTGCCGCCGAGGCCGACCTCGAGGCCCGCTGCGGCAAGAAGCTCGGCGACGCCTGCGATCCGCTGCTCGTGTCGGTTCGCTCGGGCGCTCCGTTCTCCATGCCCGGCATGATGGATACGGTCCTTAACCTGGGCCTCAACGACGATTCCGTCCAGGGCCTTATCGCCCAGACGCAGAACCCGCGCTTTGCCTGGGACAGCTATCGTCGCTTTATCCAGATGTTCTCCAACGTCGTCATGGGTGTCGATGCCGACTTGTTCGAGAATGCCCTGACCCAGGCTCGCCTGGTCGCCGGCGTTCGCGTCGACTCCGAGCTTTCGGCCGAGGACCTGCAGGAGCTCGTCGAGACCTTTAAGGGCATCTTCTCTGAGAACGTCGAGGCCGCCCTGTATCCCGAGCTCGAGGTCGCGGACGGCAAGCCCGTCTTTCCGCACGATCCGGAGCTCCAGCTGCGCCTTGCTATCCAGGCCGTCTTTGGTAGCTGGATGAACGAGCGCGCCTGCATTTACCGCAAGCAGCACGGCATTTCCGACGACCTTGGCACTGCCGTCAACGTCCAGGCTATGGCCTTTGGCAATAAGGGCGAGACCTCTGCGACCGGCGTCGCCTTTACGCGCAACCCGGCCGACGGCACCAAGGAGTTCTACGGTGACTTTTTGGTAAACGCCCAGGGCGAGGACGTCGTTGCCGGCATCCGCAACACCGAGCCCATCGCCGAGCTCAAGGCCACCCCGGGCCTCGAGTCCGCAGGTGAGGAGCTTGAGCGTGTCTTCCTGACGCTTGAGGGTCACTACCGCGACATGTGCGACATCGAGTTCACCATCGAGCAGGGCAAGCTCTGGATGCTCCAGACCCGCGTGGGCAAGCGCACCGCCACCGCCGCCCTGCGCATCGCCATCGAAATGGTCGAGGAGGGCCTCATCACCCGCGAAGAGGCCGTGAGCCGTATCGATCCCGCGCAGCTCGACCAGCTCCTGCACCCGCAGTTCGACGCCTCCAAGAAGTACGAGGCCCTGGCCAGCGGTCTTAACGCCAGCCCCGGTGCCGCTGTGGGCGAGGTCGTGTTCTCGAGCGACGATGCCGTCGCGCGTTCCGCCGAAGGGCGCAAGGTCATTCTGGTTCGCTGGGAGACCAACCCCGACGACCTGAAGGGTATGGTTGCTGCCGAGGGCATCCTGACCAGCCACGGCGGCAAGACGAGCCATGCCGCCGTTATCGCTCGCGGTATGGGTACGCCCTGCGTCTGCGGCGTCGAGCGCTTCCACATCGACGCCGCCGAGAAGGTCGTGCGCATCGAGGGCAGCGACCGCGTGCTGCATGAGGGCGATGTCATCTCCATCGACGGCACCCAGGGTATCGTCGTCGACGGCGCCGTTGATCTGGTTTCGGCCGAGCTCACCGGCGACCTGGACACCATCCTGTCCTGGGCCGACGAGATTCGCCTGGACGAGACCTGTGGCCACGCCAACCACGTACGCGTCAACGCCGACAATCCCCAGGACGCAGGGCTCGCGCTCGAGTTTGGCGCCGAGGCTATTGGCCTGTGCCGCACCGAGCACATGTTCCTGGGCGATCGCAAGAACATCATCCAGAGCTTTATCCTGTCTGACGATGAGGCCGTGAAGCAGCAGGCCCTGTCCGACCTGCTTAAGGTTCAGACCGAGGACTTCCTGGCGATGTTCAAGACCATGTCTGGTCGCGATGTGGTCGTCCGCCTGCTCGATCCGCCGCTTCATGAGTTCCTGGATAATCCTCGCGAGCTCGAGGTCGCCATCACCAAGAAGGAAGCCGCTGGCGCCAGCGAGGAAGAGCTTGCCGTCCTGCGCACCCGCCTGCGTCGTATCGACGGCATGGTCGAGTCGAACCCCATGCTCGGCCTGCGCGGCGTGCGCCTGTCCGTCGTCTTTGGCGATCTGCCGCTTATGCAGGTCCGCGCCGTCGCCACGGCTGCTGCCCGCCTTATCAAGGAAGGCGTCGACCCGCGTCCCGAGATTATGGTCCCGCTCGTCTCCATCACGGCCGAGCATGTCCAGACTCGCGAGGTCATCGAGCGCGTGATCGCCGAGGTTTCCGCCGAGGAAGGCGTCGAGCTCAATATTCCCGTGGGCACGATGCTCGAGCTGCCGCGTGCCTGCATGGTCGCCGACGAGATCGCCCATCATGCCGACTTCTTCTGCTTTGGCACCAATGACCTCACGCAGACGACCTTCGGCTTCTCCCGCGACGATGCCGAGGCCAAGTTCATCCCGCTGTACATGCACAAGAAGATCTTGAAGGATAACCCCTTCGAGACCATCGACTCTGCGGTACTCGAGCTGGTGCGCATGGCCGTCGAGAAGGGTCGCGCCACCAACCCCGGCATGCACTTTGGCGTGTGTGGCGAGCACGGCGGCGACCCCAAGTCCATCAAGGGCCTGTTTAACGTGGCCGATGTGGACTATGTGTCCTGCTCGCCCTACCGCGTGCCCCTCGCACGCCTGGCTGCCGCCCAGGCCAAGCTCGAGGCGAAGCGCTCCGCCTAACGTTTTGGGTATAGACGCCTAGCGTAGCCCCCTTCATGCCGCCCGCCTCATTCGTGAGGCGGGCGGTTATCATGTGCGGGTTTTGTCTTTTTGTCTGCGTAAAAAATTGTTCTTGCAGCATAAACCCGCGCGTGTATACTCGAATACGTTTGTTCAACTACGTGCCGGCCAAGGTGGTACGGCACCTCTAGAAGAGTAAGGAATTGCACATGGATTACATCCGCGCAATCGAGCGTCAGCAGATCCGCGAGGACATTCCTCAGGTTCGCGTCGCCGACAACGTCAAGGTTCACTACCGCATTAAGGAAGGCGACCGCGAGCGCATCCAGGTCTTCCAGGGCGACGTCATCCGCATGGCCGGCGCCGGTGCCCGCGAGACCTTCACCGTCCGCAAGATGTCCTTCGGTGTCGGTGTTGAGCGTACCTTCCCGCTTCACAGCCCCAAGATCGCCAAGCTCGAGGTCGTCCGTCATGGTCGCGTCCGTCGCGCCAAGCTGTACTACCTCCGCGACAAGGTGGGCAAGGCTGCTCGCATCCCCGAGAAGCGCTAAGAAGATCGCAGCGTCTGTCCGCTCGTTTGGACACAAGGGTCACCTTCGGGTGGCCCTTCTTTTTATCTTATTTGCATGCAAGGAGGGCCTGGTATGGCCAATATGACGAGCTCGGTTTCGGCATCGCAGGTTGCCGGTGAGTTGGCGAGCGCTACGTTTGAGGAGATTCCCGCCCTCGTGGAGCATTATCGCGAGGACCCGCGCCAGCAGGTGATCAAGGCTTGCGAACGTGCCCTCAAACGCCATGCCAAAGAGCTTGCCGAGCGCGAGCGCGTCAATGACATGTATGAGCTTATGCATGAGCTTGGCGGCGATGGGGTGGTCGTTGGTGTCGACGAGGTGGGTCGCGGATCGGTGGCCGGTCCTTTGACGGTATGCGCCGTCTGCCTTCCTATGGAGCCGCGCGTCTGGGGCATCAACGATTCCAAAAAGCTCACGCCGGCGCGCCGCGAGTTGCTCTCAGTGAAGATTGCCGAGGTGGCGACGGCGATCGGTTTTTGCCATATCGCGCCTAAGGATATCGATGAGATGGGCATGGCCCGTGCTATCCGTACCGCCGTTGCGGGCGCCGTGGCCGATACGGGACTTGAACCCGACTGCGTCCTCATGGATGGCAACCCCCTGGGCGCCGTTCCCAACGAGCGCGACGTGGTGAAAGGCGATGCCAAAATTGCCTGCATCGCCGCGGCGTCCATCATGGCCAAGGTCACGCGTGACGAGATGATGGTCGAGTACGACGCCGAGTATCCCGAGTACCATCTGGCCGAGTCGAAGGGCTATGCAAGCCCCGAGCATATCGAGGCCATTCGCAAACATGGACTTTGTCCGCTGCACCGTGTGAGCTTTTGCGGAAACTTTCTGCAGACTGAGCGCCTTTTCTAGGCCAATTGTGGAGACACGGACCTCTGTGGTTTTATAAACCTGCTGGTAGCGGGCCGTATGCAGCAGCATTGCTGCGTACGGCCCGTTTTTTGTCGGCATTTGGTCAGCTTTTGGTTTGCTTCCGGTACTTACCCGCATGAAAGGTGCCCTCATCATCGGGGCAATGCAGTGTGCGGGAAAGGAGACCCCATGAGTGCCGCAAGCAAAAAGAGCAAGACGCAGCAGCTCAAGGAGCGTTGGGAAAACGGCGAGCTCGACTGTGGGGCGATGACGCCCGAGTTTATCAAGGGACTCAGTCCCCGCGAGCTGGGTATGCTGGGCGAGCTGATCACCATCGACTACTTTAACGAGCGCGGCTACACCTTGCTGGAGCAGGGTTATCGTTGCACCGAGGGCGAGGCCGATCTGGTGCTGCTCGATGAGCTCGACGATGTCGTGGTGATGGCCGAGGTCAAGACCAGACGCGTTGCGCTGGATTGCAACACGCGGGTCTTTCCCGAGGAGGCCGTGGACGCCCAAAAGCAACGCCGCTACCGCCGCATCGCAAGTTGCTATCTCATGGAGCATTATCCGCTCAAGGCGATTCGCTTCGATGCCGTGGGCGTCACCATCCGCGACGGGCATATCGCCGAGATCGAGCACCAGTACAACGCGTTCGATTGGCAGGTGTCGTGATGGCGTTCGAGACGTTTGCCGTTCACGCGGCCTGCATCCGCGGCGTCGAGGCGATTCACGTCACGGTCGAGGTCTCGCTTGCCGGCGGCGTTCCGGGCATTCAGATGCTCGGCATCCCGAGTATGGAGGTGATGGAGTCACGTGGTCGTATTCGCTGTGCGATGCGCTCGGCCGGGTTCGAGATCCCGCGCTCGGGCATTACCGTTAACCTGGCACCCGGCGATATCCGCAAGACCGGTAGCGGCTTTGATCTGCCCATCGCCATCGCGGTTCTAGCGGCCGATGGTCAGATTCCCCGCGACAACCTCGATCGTTGTCTTATCGCCGGCGAGCTCGGCTTGGACGGCACGGTGCTTCCTGTCAAAGGCGAGGTAGCGTTTCAGCTATTGGCTCGCGACATGGGGCTGTCTTTTATCGCCGGCAGGTCCGACCAGCATGTGCCACTCGCGGGCGTGGATTGCGGCTTTATCGACCATCTGTCTCAGCTTGCTCACGGCATGGGCGATGCCGCACGGCACTACTTGGATTCCGAGGGTGTCGAGGCGACCTTTGAGCCCGAGCTCGACTATGCAGACGTGCTGGGGCAGGAAGTCGCTAAACGCGGCATGGCGCTTGCGGCGGCAGGAGAACTCGGCTTGCTCATGATCGGGTCCCCGGGATCGGGCAAGACGATGCTCGCACGTCGTATGACCGGCATCCTGCCCGAGCTTTCCGTCGAGGATCAACAGGAGGCGCTGTGCATCCATTCGGTTTTGGGTGAGAACATTGATGGCTTGTTGGCGGGGCACCGGCCCTTCCGCAGTCCCCATCACAGTATTTCGACCGCAGGCCTTATCGGCGGCGGACGCCCGGTGCACCCGGGTGAGATCAGCCTTGCTCATGGCGGCGTGCTATTTTTGGACGAGCTTGCCGAGTTTCCCACGGGTGTGCTGCAGACGCTGCGTCAGCCTATCGAACGCGGCTACGTCAGGATCGTACGCGTCGACGGGGCTTTTTCCTTCCCGTCGCGCTTTCAGCTGCTGGCTGCGAGCAATCCCTGCCCCTGCGGCTTTTTGGGCGATCGCGAGGTACCGTGTCGCTGCTCGGCGGCGATGGTCGAGCGCTATCGGTCTAAACTGCGCGGTCCTTTGGCCGACCGTATCGACATGATGATCGATGTGACCCGTCCCGACCCTCAGGTGATTATCGAGGGCGCGGAGGGTATGTCGTCGGCCGAGTTACGTGACTACGTTGTGCGCGGTCGCGCCTTTCGCGCCTGGCGCGAGTCCCGTATGGACGATGCGGATGCCGAGGCCGAGGATGACGAGACACGGTCCATTGACGGCGTCGTTTCGACCTTTGAGCTCGATGATGCGGCGGAGAAGTGTGTGCTCGGTCTGTCCAAACGCACGCATCTCACGGGCCGCGGCATCGTGCGCCTGGTGCGTATCGCGCGTACAATCGCCGACGTCGCCGAGAGCGAGCAAGTGACGCAGGATCACGTACTCGAGGCGGCGATGTACCAGGGAAGGAGGGACCAATGATGGCCGAGGGAACCTTCGAGCTGCATCCAGGCGATGCGTTGTATCCCGAGACCGTTTTGGAGCTTTCTGATATACCCCAGACGCTTTATGTGCGCGGCAACCCCGAGGTGCTTTCGACGCCCGCGCTCTCCATCATCGGCGCGCGCAAGGCCTCGCCGTATGGTCTTGCCGTGGCAGAGCTTGCGGCGAAGGTGGCGGTTGAGGCGGGAGTGACGGTAGTTTCGGGCGGTGCGGTCGGTTGTGACCAGGCCTCGGGTTGGGCTGCGGTCAACGCCGGCGGCAAACACGTCGTGGTGCTGGGGACGGGCGCCGACGTGGTCTACCCGCGTTCGAGCGCGGGGCTGATTACGCGCACGCTTGATACGGGTGGCGCGGTCGTGTCGATCTCTCCGTGGGGCATGGGTCCGCGCAAGTTCGCCTTTCCGCGCCGCAATCGCGTAATCGCGGCCCTGTCGCAAGCCCTCTTTGTATCCGAGGCGGGTATGCCTTCTGGGACGTTTTCCACAGCCGAGGCTGCTATGGATTTGGGGCGCGAACTTCTTGCCGTGCCGGGGTCGATCCTATCGCCCGAGTCGCGTGGCACGAATTACCTCATTGCGAACGGTGCCTGCTGCATCGTCGACGAGGAATCTATCGAGATGGCTATCTCACGCATCTACGGAACCCTGCGCTACTCGCGCCCCGATGCTCCCGGCATTGCCGACCTGGATCCAACGCAGCAGACCGTGATGCATGCGCTCATCGCCTCTCCGCTCAAGGTCGACGACATCGCGGCGCTCGTCTCGCTCGATGCTGTCGGCGTACTCAAACTCTTGGGTTCGCTTGAACTCGAGGGTCTTATCGAGCGCATGATGGATGGAAGGTATGCGCCCTCCAAGTTTGCCCTTCACGCCCAGACACCCTTCGGTCACAATGGAAAACGTGTCAATTAGAAAGGTGTTTGCAGATGCAGTTCGATCAGGTGACAGTTATCGGTGGCGGTCTGGCGGGTTCGGAGTGCGCGATCCAGCTGGCAGATCGCGGTTTTGCCGTAAAGCTGTGCGAGATGCGCCCCCAGGTGAGCTCCCCGGCTCACCATACCGATCACCTGGCAGAGCTCGTCTGCTCGAATTCGTTTAAGTCGACCCGTCCGGATTCCGCGGCTGGTTTGCTGAAGGCCGAGCTTGAGCGCATGGGTTCAGTCCTGCTCGATTGCGCCCATCGCGCGGCTGTTCCCGCCGGTGGCGCCTTGGCGGTCGACCGCGTCAAGTTTTCCGAGCTTGTCGAGGCCGAGGTTGCCGCTCGTCCCAATATCGAGGTCGTGCACGGTGAGGTCACACAGATTCCCGAGGGTCACGTGGTCATTGCCGCGGGCCCGCTGTGTTCACCGGCGCTGAGCGAAGAGGTTATGAAGCTCGTCGGTGGCGATGCCCTGGCATTCTTTGATGCGGCGGCGCCGATCGTCGATGCCTCCACGCTCGATATGGACGTGCTGTTCTCGCAGTCGCGCTACGAGGAGCAGGGGAGCGGCGACTATCTCAACGCTCCGCTCAACAAGGAGGAGTACGAGGCCTTTATCGAGGCGCTTACCACGGCCGACCGCGTGGTGCTCAAAGACTTTGAGGGCGGCGATCTGTTCCAAGCCTGCCAGCCTGCCGAGGAAGTTGCGCGCACCGGCAAGGACGCCATTCGCTTTGGCGCCATGAAGCCCGTCGGCCTCACCGACCCGCGTACCGGACGTCGCCCCTGGGCGGCGATTCAGCTGCGTGCCGAGAACAAGGAGAAGACCGCCTATAACCTGGTGGGCTTCCAGACCAACCTGACCTTTGGCGAGCAGAAGCGCGTCTTCCATATGGTGCCGGGCCTGGAGAACGCTGAGTTCTTCCGCTACGGTGTCATGCACCGCAATACCTTTGTCGACGCCCCGCACGTGCTCGATAGCACCTTTGCCGTGCCCGGTACCGGCGTGCGCCTGGCCGGTCAGATCACCGGCACCGAGGGGTACATGGAAGCCGTGGCGACAGGTCTGCTCGCGGCGCTCAACACCTATGCCGAGGCTATCGGTGCCGCGGGCGTCGAGTTGCCGCGTGTGGGCGCCCTGGGTGCGCTCGTGGGCTATGCGACCGATCCTGCCACCGTGGGCTATCAGCCTATGCATGTCAACTTTGGCCTGGTGCCGCCGCTCGAGGACGGTAAGCGCCGCAGCAAGCGCGACCGCTATCAGGCCTATGCGGACCGTGCGCTCGAGGCCCTCGATGCCTACTTGGCCACGCGTTCCGACTTGTTTGGAGGCGACCGGTCATAGCCTTTGACCTGTACGACACCGTCGACTCTTTTATCGCCTATATCGCACGCGTTGAGGGGCTTTCTCCCAACACGGTGACGGCCTATGGCTCGAGGCTGGAGCGCTTTGCTGCCTGGTGCGAGCGCGAGGATATTGATGCTTTCGCTGCCGACGTGCGCACCATTCGTCGCTATCTTGCTGAGCTTTCGCGTGAGCAGGTGGCTCCCCGAACGCTTGCGGCGCACCTGTCGGCTATCCGATCTCTCTATCGCTGGATGGCTGCCGAGGGGATTGTCGAGGGCGATGCGGTCTCGGCGATCGCATCGCCCAAGCTGCCACGTGACCTGCCGGGCGTCCTTACGACCCAGCAGGTTGAGGCGCTGCTCAAGACGCCTGATACCTCGACGCCCGCGGGACTGCGCGATGCGGCGATGCTTGAGTTGCTCTATGCCTCCGGCGCGCGAATCTCGGAGCTCGCGGCGCTCAACGTGGAGTCTATTGGTTGGTCCGAGCGAACGCTGCGACTTTGGGGCAAGGGGAGCAAGGAGCGTATCGTCCCTCTGTATCGTCGCGCACTCGAGGCGACGCGTCTCTATATTGAGGAGGGGAGGCCGGAGTTGCTCGCTCAGGCAAAGCGCCGTGACCCCGCTACCGGGCCGCATCCGCTGCTTATATCGGCGCGCGGCAATCGCATGAGTGCCGCCATGCTCAGGCGGCGGTTCCATACGCTGGCGACGCTCGCCGGCATTCCGGCCGACATTGCCCCGCATGCGATGCGCCATACCTTTGCGACCGATTTGCTCGAGGGCGGTGCGGACCTGCGCTCGGTTCAAGAGCTGCTAGGTCATGCGAGCCTGTCCACGACGCAGATCTACACGCATCTCACACCCGATCGGCTTAAGCGGGCTGTGGCTCAAGCCCATCCCCGCGGCGAATAGTGGCTGGGACGTCCCGCGCCGCACTCAGGTGTGTGGTTTTGATTGCGGGTTGGCAGGAAGGTGCATTCCTGCTATCATTCATCGGGTTGCTTCACGGCAACAGGTTTTTATCACGCACGCGCGGCTACTTCATACCGTGGTGCCCGGGCTTTGGTAGCACATGTCCGGGTTGGTTTTGGAGGATGACCCCGCGCGGAGGCAAACCACAGGAGGTTTAACATGGCTACCAAGATTAATATCCGCACCCTGCTCGAGGCCGGCTGCCACTTCGGTCACCAGACCCGTCGCTGGAACCCCAAGATGAAGCCGTTCATCTTCGGTGAGCGCAACGGCATCTACATCCTCGACCTCAAGCAGACCATCCTCGACGCCGACCAGGCCTACACCTTCGTCAAGAACGTCGCCAAGGGTGGCAACGTGCTGTTCGTCGGCACCAAGAAGCAGGCTCAGGAGGCCGTCAAGAACGCTGCTGAGCGCGCCAACATGCCTTACATCAACCAGCGTTGGCTCGGCGGTATGCTGACCAACTTCGTCACCATCCGCTCCCGCATCAACCGCATGGAGGAGCTCGAGGCCATGGTCGAGGACGGCCGCATGGCAGTGCTCCCCAAGAAGGAGCAGGCTGTTCTCGGCAAGGAGCTCACCAAGCTCCAGACCAACCTCGGTGGCGCCCGCGACATGAAGGGTCTGCCCCAGGCTCTCTTCGTCATCGACACCAAGCGCGAGGAGAACGCCATCAAGGAGGCTCAGCGCCTGAACATCCCCGTCGTCGCCCTGATCGACACCAACTCCGATCCCGACGAGGTCGAGTACGGCATCCCCTGCAACGATGACGCTATCTCCGCTGTCACCCTTATGTGCGAGCTCATGGCTGACGCCTGCCTCGCTGGCTCTGGTAAGGAGCAGGTCTCCGAGGCCGAGATGGCCGCTGAGCCCAAGGCCGAGTAAATCAGTCTTAGTTAATTCTTTTTCATCTCTTTGAAAGGAACCACAATGGCCCAGATTACCGCCGCTATGGTCAAGCAGCTCCGCGAGATGACCGACTCCCCGATGATGGAGTGCAAGAAGGCTCTCGTCGAGGCTGACGGCGACATGGACGCCGCTGTCGACGTTCTGCGTAAGAACGGCCTTGCCAAGGCTGCCAAGAAGGCTGGCCGTGAGACCAACGAGGGCGCTGTCGCCGCGTTCGTCTCCGAGGATGGCAAGACCGGCGCTCTGCTCGAGCTCTCCTGCGAGACCGACTTCGTTGGCTCCAACGCCAAGTTCACCGGCTTTGCTTCCAAGGTCGCTGAGGTTGTCGCTACCACCGAGCCTGCTGACGTCGACGCTCTGCTCGAGAAGCCGATGGGCGAGGAGACCGTTTCCTCCGAGCTCACCGAGATGATTCACATCATGGGCGAGAACATGAAGATCTCCCGCTTCGCTGCCCGCAAGGCTGAGAACGGCGCGCTCGCTTCTTACATCCACATGGGTGGTAAGATTGGCGTCCTCGTCGAGTTCGCTTTCGAGAAGACCGAGACCGCTCAGGCTGAGTCCTTCAAGACCTTCGCTCACGACGTTGCCCTTCAGGTTGCCGCCGTCGCCCCGATCTGCGCTACCCGCGATCAGGTTCCGGCCGAGACCGTCGAGCACGAGAAGCAGATCTACATGGCTCAGGCTGCCGAGTCCGGCAAGCCCGAGGCCATTCAGGAGAAGATGGCTGTCGGCCGTCTGGAGAAGTTCTACAAGCAGTCCGTGCTCACCGAGCAGGAGTTCATCAAGGACAGCTCCCTCACCATCAAGAAGTACGCTGAGCAGGTCTCCAAGGAGCTCGGCGACACCATTACCGTCGTTGCCTTTGACCGTCTGGTCCGTGGCGAGTAAATAAGCTCTTGTAGCTGGTAATGAGCAGGCTGTGGGTTTTACTCACAGCCTGCTTTTTCATGGCTCTTATCAGAGCCTTTGATATCATATTGAGAGTCTAATTAAAGGAGGATCGCTTTGTCCGACATCCGATATAAACGCGTGCTTCTTAAGCTTTCCGGCGAAGCACTGATGGGCGACGGCCAATATGGCATCGACCCCAAGGTTACCGACCATCTTGCCAAGCAGGTCAAGGAGCTGCTAGCCGTTGGCCATGAGGTCGGCGTCGTTGTCGGCGGCGGCAATATTTTCCGCGGCATGGCCGGCGCTGCCGGTGGCATGGAGCGTGCTCAGGCCGACTACATGGGCATGCTGGCAACCGTTATGAACGCGCTCGCCCTGCAGGATGCCTTCGAGCATAACGATGTTCCCTGCCGCGTGATGAGCGCTATCCAGATGAACGAGATCTGCGAGCCCTATATTCGCCGTCGCGCCATCAACCACCTTTCCAAGGGCAACGTCGTTATTTTTGCCGCCGGTTCGGGCAATCCGTACTTTACGACCGACACCGCCGCGGCTCTTCGTGCGTGCGAGATCGGCGCCGAGATTCTGATCAAGGGCACCAAGGTTGACGGCATCTACGATAAGGATCCCGTCAAGTGCGCTGATGCCGTCCGTTTTGACAAGATTACCTATCACGAGGTTCTCGTCCGCGGTCTGCAGGTTATGGATTCCACCGCTACGGCACTGTGCCAGGATAACCGTATGCCGATTTTGGTCCTCAACATCGATGGCGAGGACACCGTCAAGCGCGCGCTCGCGGGTGAGCCCGTCGGCACGCTCGTCTATCAGGAGGATTAAGCATGGCAGAGAACATCACCGCCCATATGGACAAGTCGCTCGAGTCCCTCAAGCATAACTTCTCCAAGGTCCGTACCGGCCGCGCCAATGCCAACATTCTGTCCGACATCACCGTCGATTATTACGGTGTTCCCACGCCGGTCACGCAGGTTGCCGCCGTCAAGACCCCCGAGGCCCACATGCTGCTCATCGAGCCGTGGGACAAGGCACTCATCAATGCTATCGTCAAGGCCATCGGCGCTTCCGATCTGGGTATTACCCCCAACTCCGATGGCACCGTCGTTCGTCTTCCGTTCCCGGCTCCCACCGAGGAGCGCCGTCGCGAGCTCGTCAAGGAGTGCCGCGAGTACGCCGAGCAGGCCAAGGTGTCTATCCGTAACATCCGTCGCGACTTCAACAACAAGCTTGAGCGCGATGAGGAGCTCACCGAGGACGATGTCCGTCGCGAGCAGGCCAAGGTCCAGAAGCACACCGATGAGTATGTCGCCAAGGTCGAGGAGCTTCTGAAGGAAAAAGAAGCCGAGGTCATGGAGATCTAAGGTGCAATACGACGAGCATAAACTGGTCGAGTACTTTGCCGACGCCCCTGCGGGCGTCGGTTTTTCCGACCTTGACCTCAATAACATTCCGCACCATATCTCGTGCATCATGGACGGCAATGGTCGTTGGGCCACATCGCGCGGTCTTGCACGCACCGAGGGCCACAAGGCGGGTATCGTCTCCCTTCGTGAGATTATTACCGCCTGCGTGCGTCTGGGCGTCGACGTGCTTTCGGCCTATGCGTTTTCTACCGAAAACTGGAACCGCCCGCAGCATGAGGTCAACGTCTTGATGCACCTGTTTGCCAAGACGTTTATCGACGAGCTGCCGCTTCTGAAGCGCGAAAACGTGCGCGTTGTCTTTTTGGGTGACATTTCCGCGCTGCCCAAGAAGACCCGCGACGTTTTTGAACGCGGTCTTGCCGAGTGCGCCAATCACACCGGCATGACGCTGGCGCTTGCCGTCAACTACGGCGCGCGTGCCGAGATTACCCGCGCTGTCCGTCAGATCGCACTCGACGCTGCTGCCGGTAAGATCGATCCTGGCGCAATTGATGACGACATGGTGGCTTCCCACCTCTATACCGCCGGCCTTCCCGATCCTGAGCTTGTGATTCGCACTTCTGGTGAGCTGCGCCTTTCGAACTATCTGCTGTGGCAGGTGGCTTATTCCGAATTCTACGTCACCGATACCTATTGGCCCGACTTTGATCGTTGGGGCCTTGTCGACGCCATTTTGGCCTATCAGGGCCGTGACCGTAGGTTTGGTGGACTGAGCAAGACCGAGGAGGCTTAATCGTGTCCGATCGTCCCAAGGCATCTGCTCCCAAGACGCCTGCGCGCAAAGCTGCCACTGCGGGAACGCCTGCAGTGAAGAGCGGCACCGGTTCGTGGCTGGCGGGCTTTATTACCCGTGCCGCCGCCGGTATCGTCTACGCCGTTGTCTTTATCTTGTGCTTGGTTTTGGGTATTGTGCCCACGGCCATCTTTGTTTCTGTCATGAGCGGTCTGTGCTGCTATGAGTTTTTCCGTATGACGAGGCTCGATGGCAAGATGGCTAACGAGCGCATGGGTATCGCTGCCGCCGTACTCTTTCCGCTGTCGGCGTTGGGCGATTCGATGCTGCTGAATGCCCTGCTTTTTGCCCTGATGCTCGCTGTGGGTATTTGGTATGTCTGGTCGCCGCGTACCCGCATCTCTGATGTGGCCGTGACGCTCATGGGTCCCATCTACACTGGCTTTATGCTGTCGGCTATCGTGCTGCTGCGCGATGCCGTGCCCGGTTTTGCCGGCGCTCTGCTTTCGGTGGGCGTTTGCGCGTCCCTTTGGGTCTCCGATTCGTTTGCCTACATCGTGGGTAGCCGTATCGGCAAACACAAGATGGTTCCCAAGATCTCTCCCAAAAAGAGCTGGGAGGGGTTTGTCGGCGGCATCCTGGGCTCGGTTTTGATTTGGCTCATCCTGTGGGCGACGCACTTCTACAAGCTCAGCCTGCCCTATGCGCTGCTATGCGGCGTGGTCGTGTCCATTTTGGGCGTTATCGGCGACCTCATCGAGTCGCGTATCAAGCGCGGTGTGGGCGTCAAGGATTCCGGTAACCTTATCCCGGGCCACGGCGGTATGCTCGATCGTAGCGATTCGCTTATCTTCGGCTGCATCACCGCGCAGCTGATGCTGATGATCGGAGGCGTGCTGTAATGTCATTCCAGACGACGTATGGCCCCGATGGACGCCTCCGTGTTGCCATCCTGGGTTGTACGGGCTCCATCGGCACCCAGGCGCTCGATGTGTGCCGCCAGCATGCCGATCGCCTGCAGGTGACGGCGCTGTCCGTTAACTCCAGTACCTCCGAGCTTGTTGCCGCTGCCCGCGAGTTCTCGGTTTCGGCGGTTGCCGTGGCCGATGTCGCTCATGGCGATGACGCCGTGCTGCAGGAGTTGCCCGAGGGAACGAAGCTCGGCGTTGGCGCGCAGGCGGTTTGCGAGCTCGCGCGTCGCGACGATGTCGACTGCGTACTCGTCGCTATTGTGGGTGCCGCCGGTCTCGAGGCGAGCCATGCGGCCTTGACCTCTAATAAGCGCCTTGCCCTTGCCAACAAGGAGTCCCTCGTCGTCGGTGGCGACTTGCTTATGCCGTTGGCGCAACCGGGCCAGCTTATTCCAGTCGACTCTGAGCACTCCGCCATCTTCCAGTGCTATCTGGGGGAGAACCCACGCGAGGCTCATTGTATTTGGCTCACCTGCTCGGGCGGTCCGTTTTTTGGCCGCACCCGCGACGAGCTCGACCGCGTGACGCGTGCCGATGCCCTCGCACATCCCACGTGGGCCATGGGTGCCAAGATCACCATCGACTCCGCCACCCTCATGAACAAGGGCCTGGAGCGCATTGAGGCCATGCATCTGTTTAACTGCGACCTCGATTTCATTAACGTGGTCGTGCAGCGTCAGTCCAAGATTCACTCTATGGTCGAGTTCGCCGACGGCTCCGTGATGGCGCATCTCGG
This sequence comes from uncultured Collinsella sp., assembly GCA_900545835.1. Lineage (GTDB taxonomy): Bacteria > Actinomycetota > Coriobacteriia > Coriobacteriales > Coriobacteriaceae > Collinsella. The sequence goes on from URBB01000002.1 coordinate 20,289, forward strand.
TGCTTCCGACATGCGTATTCCCATCCAGTTCGCGTTCTCGTATCCCGAGCGTTGGGATACCCCGGCGCCTCGTATCGATTTTCGCGAGCTGGGACAGCTCACGTTTGATGCTGCCGACATGGATACCTTCCGCTGTCTGGCACTGGCCGAGCGTGCCGGCAAGACGGGTGGCACCATGCCGTGCGTGCTCAATGCCGCCAACGAGGTCGCCGTCGATGCCTTCCTGAACGATGGCTGCAGCTTTACCGATATCGATCGCATTGTGGAATCCTGCATGGATTCCCACGATATGCAGGCGGTCGATTCGTTTGAGCAGCTTCGCGACATCGATGCATGGGCGCGTGAAAAGGCTGCGCAGGTGCTCGCCGCAACCCGTTCCTAACCCATAAGGATTGCTTTTTCGTTTTATGGATACTGTTCTGAGCGTTCTTTCATCGGTCTTTTGGGGCCTGCTGATGCTTTCCGTCCTCGTGTTTTTGCACGAGGGCGGCCACTTTTTGGCGGCGCGTGCCTGCGGCGTCCGCGTGACCGAGTTCTTTTTGGGCCTGCCGTGTCGCTTTGACATCCATTACACGTCACGTCGCATTGGAACCAAGTTTGGCGTGACCCCGCTGCTGCTGGGTGGCTACGCTGCCATCTGCGGTATGGATCCGACCGACGTCTCGTGCGCCGATCGCGTGCTCGCGGCTATCTATCGTCATGGTCGCGTGACCGTGGCCGACCTTGCCGCCGAGCTCGAGCTATCCGAGGAGGTTGTGCTCGAGGCATGCGCCTTGCTCTTGGGTTGGGGCTCTATCGCGCCTTGGTATGAGGAAGGGGAGAAGCCCTCGCCGAGCTACTATCCCGCCAAGTATCAGACGCTGCCGCGAGACGCGGCGGGCTACACCACCTTTGACGGCCGCCGTTTCGATCGAGAGCATGCGACTACCGAGGGCGATGTGTGGGAGCTGCCGTGCGGCGAAGCCGAGTTCCTTGCGCAAGAGCGTTCGCATACCTATCTGGGCCAGGGTTTTCTCAAGCGCGCCTTTATGCTGCTCGCGGGCATTCTCGTCAATATCCTGACGGGCTTTTTGCTGCTTATGAGCATCTACTCTATTGCGGGTGTCACCGTGCCGATGGATACCAACGTGATCGGTCAGGTTGACGAGGGGTCTATTGCCGCCAAGGCGGGTATCGAGGGCGGCGACGCGATCCTTTCGGTTGACGGAGTATCGTGCTCTACCTGGATGGACGTTTACGATGCCATCGGCAAGGCCGCCGGTAAGGACGATATCGCCATTGAGTATGAGCGCGACGGCAAGCAGCATTCGACCTCGGTTGCGCTCAAAGAGGACGAGCGCCTAGGTGTGTATGCCTCTACGCAGGTGGTCCGTTTAGACCCCATCACGTCGGCGCGTCTGTCATTCTCCTATGTTGTGCAGACCGCGGAGGGCGTGATGCGCCTGCTCCAGCCGCAGCATACGATGGAGATTCTCGATCAGTCTTCTTCGATCGTGGGTATTAGCGTTATGTCCTCACAGGCTGCTGCTGCCGGTCCTGCCACGTTCCTTTCGTTTGCCGCCCTCATTTCGTTCTCGCTTGGCTTTATGAACCTGCTGCCCATCCCACCACTCGATGGCGGCAAGCTGGTCATCGAGATCATTCAAAAGATTGTGGGCCGCGAGCTTCCGCTCAAGGTCCAGACGATTGTGAGCTATGTGGGCATCGCGCTCTTTGCGCTGCTGTTTGTCTATATGCTTCGTTCCGACATCCTTCGATTTATTCTGTAGGGGAGTGTTTGGATTGTCTTTATCCCATCCTTTGCCTCGCGATTTGACGCGCCCCGTGCATGTGGGCGGTGTGCAGATCGGTGGCGGTGCGCCGGTGGTGGTCCAATCCATGACCTGCACCGATACCGCTGATGCCCAGGCAACGCTTGCGCAAGTGTGCGCGTTGGCGCAGGCTGGCTGCGATATCGTGCGTGTGAGCGTGCCCACCGAGGCCGCGCTTGAGGGTTTCCGCACCATCTGTGCCGAGTCTCCGGTGCCAATCGTTGCCGATATCCACTTTAACCACAAGCTGGCCATTGGCGCTGTGGAGGCCGGTGCCGCCAAGCTCCGCATCAATCCCGGTAATATCGGCGATTGGGCCAAGGTCGATGCTGTCATCGATGCCGCGGGTGCTGCGGGCTGCGCAATTCGCATCGGTGTCAACGCTGGTTCGCTTGAGCAGGATATCGCCGAGCGCGACGACCTCACGCAGCCCGAAAAGCTCGTGATGTCGAGCGAGCGCTTCGTCAAGCACTTTGAGGACCGCGGCTTTACGAACATTGTGCTTTCGGCCAAGGCCCATAGCGTGCAAACGACGCTCGATACCTATCGAGCCCTGTCGCGTGAGATTCCCCACGTTCCGCTTCACCTGGGCGTGACGGAGGCGGGGACCAAGCTCCAGGGCACCATCAAGAGCTCTGTAGGCTTGGGTATCTTGCTTTCCGAAGGCATTGGCGACACCATGCGTGTGTCGCTCACAGCCGATCCGGTTGAGGAGCCGCCGGTTGCCTGGGGTATTCTGCAGTCGTTGGGCCTGCGTCGCCGTGGCCCCGAGATTGTCTCGTGCCCCACGTGCGCCCGCTGCCAGGTTAACCTTATTCCCATTGCCGAGGAAGTAACCGAGCGGCTTAAGAACTATACCGCGCCGCTTTCGATTGCCGTTATGGGATGTGCCGTTAATGGCCCCGGCGAGGCTTCTGATGCCGACCTGGGCGTTGCTTGCGGACGTGGTCAGGCCTTGCTCTTTTCGCATGGCCAGATCATTGGTAAAGTAGCTGAGGACCAAATTGTCGACGCGCTTATGGCAGAGGTCGACAAGCTTATTGAGGAGAAATAAATGACCCGAGCAATGTATATGTCTAAGCTCTATGCGCCGACGCTTAAAGAGGATCCGGCGGACGCTGAGCTCGCCAGTCACCGCCTGCTGCTCCGTGCCGGCATGATCCGCAAGGAGGCCGCCGGTCTGTATTCCTACCTGCCGCTTGCCTGGCGCTCGATCCGTAAGATCGAGAACATCGTGCGCGACGAGATGGACGCTGCCGGCGCCCAGGAGCTTATGATGCCTATCATGGTCGACGCCGAGTTGTGGCGCGAGTCCGGCCGTATCGATGCCTATGGCAAGGAGCTCGTGCGCTTCGATGACCGTCACGGCCGTGAGTTCGTGCTGGGCCCCACCCACGAGGAGACTGTCACCGCCCTGGTGCGCAATGAACTGCGATCCTATAAGCAGCTGCCCGTCAACCTCTATCACATCCAGGATAAGTTCCGCGACGAGTTTCGTCCCCGCTTTGGTCTGATGCGCGGTCGCGAGTTCATCATGAAGGACGCCTATAGCTTCTCCGCCACGCAGGAGAGCCTGCAGGAGGAGTACGACAAGATGAAGCAGGCCTATGCCAACATTTGCGAGCGCTGCTACATCAAGGCTCTGCCCGTTGTCGCCGACTCCGGCGAGATCGGTGGCGATACCTCCGTCGAGTACATGGCTTTGGCCGACGCCGGCGAGGCTTCGCTCGTCTACTGCGACGATTGCGGCTTCGCTGCCGACGATGAGGCCGCAAGCACCAAGGTCGTTGTGACCGAGGGTCCTGGCGACGGTACGCTTACCAAGGTCGAGACTCCGGGCATGGGCACCATCGAGGCCGTTGCAAAGTTCTTTGGGTTCCCCGAGAACGGCACGCGCAAGTCGCTGGCACTCATCGACGCCGAGGGCAAGCCCGTCGTGGCCATTGTCCCGGGTGATCATGAGCTCAATGACTGCAAGGCCGAGCACGTCTTTGGCAAGGGTTATCGTATGATGACCGATGAGGAGCTCCAGACCTACGGTCTGCATAAGGGCTTTATCGGACCAGTTAACCTGCCCGAGGGCATTCGTCTGGTCTGCGACGAGAGCCTGCGCGAGTCCAAGCAGTGGGCCTGTGGCGCCAACGAGGTCGACTATCACTTTACCGGTGCCTGCCCCGAGCGCGACTTTACCGTCGACGAGTGGGCCGACCTGGTAACCGTCGTTGCCGGCGATCCCTGCCCGCACTGCGGCAAGCCGCTCTCCGCTGCCCGCGGCATCGAGGTCTCTCAGGTCTTCCAGCTTGGCACCAAGTATTCCGAGGCCATGGGTGCCACCTTTATGGACGAGGACGGCAAGGAGAAGCCGCTGATCATGGGCTGCTACGGCGTTGGTGTGTCCCGCTCGCTCGCTGCCGTCGTGGAGCAGCACAACGACGAGCACGGTATCGTCTGGCCGGTCTCCGTTGCTCCGTACGAGGTCGCGGTGATTCCGCTCGATCCCAAGAAGGAGGAGTGCGCTACCGTCTGCGAGCAGATTGTTGATGGCCTGTGTGCCGAGGGTATCGAGGTCGTCGTAGACGATCGCGATGAGCGTCCTGGCTTTAAGTTTGCCGATAACGACCTCATGGGCTTCCCGTATCAGGTGGTGCTCGGCAAGCGTGGCCTTAAGAACGGCACTGTCGAGCTCAAGGACCGTGCCACGGGCGAGCGCGAGGACGTGGCGATCGACGAGGTCGTCGCCAAGGTTGCCGAGCTTGTTAAGGCGGCTCGCCGTTAATCGACGATTTCGCTTGTAGTTCGATATACGGGACGGCCCCGCATTTCTCCAGATCGGGGAGATGTGGGGCCGTCCTTTTATCTTGTAGCATTCTTGATATCTAAAAGGAAAACCCCACAGCCCATTGAACTGCGGGGTTTTCCATTGTGCCTCCGATGCGAAATAAATCGCTCAGATATTACTGATAATCGACGACGTCGATCCAGTTCTTCAGGAACTCATCGTTCACGTTGCGCTTACGAGCGAGCTCGGAAGCGGCGACGATGCTCGTCCACTGACGCACGACCTGCATGGGCATGTCGGCGCGGTCGCAGTAGAGCTCCAGGTAGGCCTCGGCCTGATCCTTGCTGTCGAGAGCGAAGAGCAGGTAGGTGGTGGCAACGTCGGCAGCAGGGGAGCCCTGGGTGGCGTGTGCCCAGTCGCACACATAGAGCTGGCCGTCGTCGCCGACGATGACGTTGGAGGGGTTGAAGTCGCCGTGGCAGACCTTGAACTCCTTGGTCATGCCGTCCAGACGCTCCTGAAGGTTGTAGCGCGTGGTGGCATTGAGCTGATCAAGGCTGTCGATCATGCGGGCGTACTTGTCGCGCTGACGGTTGAGCAGCGGGGAGGTGTAGCCGTGGATCTCAATCTGGAGGTCGACGAACATCTCGAGGTACTCACCAAAGCGCTGGGGCTCGGCAGTCATCTTCTCGGCAAGGGTGGTGCCCGGAACCTTCTCGGTCACGAGCGCCCAGCCGTTGGCGTTCTCGAGCTGGGAAACCTCGAGCGCCTTGGGGCTGCGGATGCCGCACTCATTGATGCGGGCAAGATTCAAAGCCTCGTTGAACACGTCGGAGACAGGCTTGGTCTCGTTAAAGACCTTGACGATCTTGTCGCCCAGGTCGTAAACGACCTTGTTGCCACGGCGGACGAGCTCGGTCTTGGAATCGGGTAGCAGCATGGTTGCATCCTTTCAACGATGCGATAGAAGCGACGGCGGGGGTGTGTGAAACACCCGTGCACCCCCGCCGCAAAAAACCGTGCTAAAAACTAGCAGACGGCGTAGTCCTGGGGCTCGCGGCCGTAGTAGGCGTCCAGGTAGAGCTCCTTGATCTCGCTCATGAGCGGGTAGCGCGGGTTAGCGCCGGTGCACTGGTCGTTGAATGCCTGCTCGGTCATCTCGTCGAGGGTGTCGAGGAAGTACTGCTCGTCAACACCGTAGTCGGCGATGGTCTTCTTGACACCGATGAAGTCCTTGAGCTCCTCGAGCTTCGTGATGAAGTTCTCGAAGACCTCCTTGTCGTCCTTGCCCTCGATGCCGCAGTACTTGGCCATCTCGGCGTAGTTGTGCAACGCGTTGGGGTAAGGATACTGGGAGAAGGTACCCATCTTGACGGGAGCCTCGGCGGCGTTGTAGCGCATGACGCGGGTCAGGATGACGGCGTTAGCGATGCCGTGGGGCAGGTGATGGAAAGCGCCGAGCTTGTGAGCCATGGAGTGGTTGAGGCCCAGGAAGGCGTTGGCGAAGGCCATACCGGCCATGCAGGAGGCGTTGTGCATCTCCTCGCGGGCGTGCGGGTCCTTGGCGCCGTTCGTGAAGCTGGAGGGCAGGTTCTCAAAGACGAGCTTGGCAGCGCGCTCGGAGAGGCCCTTGGTGTAGTCGGAAGCCATGATGGAGACGTAGGACTCGATGGCGTGGGTCATGACGTCGATGCCGGAGGCAGCGGTCAGGCCGCGCGGGGCGGTCATGCAGTTGTCGGCGTCGACGATAGCCATGTTGGGGAGCAGCGCGTAGTCGGCGAGCGGCCACTTGATGCCGGTCTCCTTGTCGGTGATGATGGCGAACGGCGTGCACTCGGAGCCGGTACCCGAGGAGGTCGGGACGGCGACGAAGTAGGCCTTCTTGCCCATCTCGGGGAAGGTGAAGATACGCTTGCGGATGTCCATGAAGTCCATGGCCATGTCCTCAAACTTGCACTCGGGGTGCTCGTACATCATCCACATGATCTTGCCGGCGTCCATAGCGGAGCCACCGCCGACGGCGATGATGACGTCCGGCTCAAAGAGGGCCATCTGCTTGGCGCCGCGACGTGCGCACTGCAGCGACGGATCGGGCTCGACGTCGTAGAAGCAGTCGTGGGCGATGCCCATCTCGTCGAGCTTGGCCTCGATGGCGCGGGTGTTGCCATTCTTGAAGAGGAACTGGTCGGTGACGATGAAGGCGCGCTTCTTGCCCATGACGTTGCCCAGCTCGTCGAGGGCGACGGGCGTGGAACCCTTCTTGAAGTAGACCTTCTCGGGAGCGCGGAACCACAGCATGTTCTCACGGCGCTCGGCCACAGTCTTAACGTTGATCAAGTGCTTCACCCCAACGTTCTCGGAGACGGAGTTGCCGCCCCAGGAGCCGCAGCCCAGGGTCAGAGACGGCTTCATGCCAAAGTTGTACAGGTCACCGATGCCGCCGTGCGAGGACGGGGTGTTGATGACGATACGGCAGGCCTTCATGACGTGCTCGAACAGGCTGATCTTCTCGGCCTGAGCGGGGTGCACGTACAGAGAGGCGGTGTGGCCCGGGCCACCGGCGAGCACCAGGTGCTCGGCCTTGTCGACGGCCTCCTGGAAGTCCTTGGCGTGGTACATGGCCAGGACCGGGGAGAGCTTCTCGTGGGAGAACTCCTCCTTGGCGGGGTCGGTGGAGGTGACCTCGGCGATCAGGATCTTGGTCTTGGCGGGAACCTCGATGCCGGCGAGCTCGGCGATCTTGGCAGCGGCCATGCCGGGGATGCGGTGATCGAGAGCGCCGTTCTTGAACATGGCGGCACGCAGGGCCTCCATCTCGGCACCCTGCTTGACGAAGTAGCAGCCGCGCTTCTGGAACTCGGCCTTAACCTGGTCATAGATGCTGTCGATGACGGTCACGGACTGCTCGGAAGCGCAGATCATGCCGTTGTCGAAGGTCTTGGAGTGGATGATGGAGTTGACGGCGAGCAGCACGTCGGCGGTGTCGTCGATGACGACCGGGGTGTTACCGGCGCCAACGCCCAGGGCGGGCTTGCCCGAGGAGTAAGCGGCCTTGACCATGCCCGGGCCACCGGTGGCGAGGATGATGTCGACGTCGCGCATGACCATGTTAGTCAGCTCGATGGAGGGGACATCGACCCAGCCGATGATGCCCTCGGGGGCGCCGGCCTTGACGGCGGCGTCAAGCACGAGCTTGGCGGCGGCGATGGTGCACTTGGCGGCAGCCGGGTGCGGGGAGATGATGATGGCGTTGCGGGTCTTCAGGCAGATCAGCGTCTTGAAGATCGCGGTGGAGGTGGGGTTGGTCGTCGGAATGACGGCGCCCACGATGCCGATGGGCTCGGCGATCTTGGTGATGCCGTAAGCCTCGTCGCGCTCCAGGACACCACAGGTCTTGGTGTTCTTGTAAGCGTTGTAGATGTACTCTGCGGCGTAGTGGTTCTTGATGACCTTGTCCTCAAGAACGCCGCGGCCGGTCTCCTCGATGGCCATTTTCGCCAACGGGATACGAGCCTTGTTGGCGGCCATGGCGGCCTCATAGAAGATCTTGTCGACCTGCTCCTGCGTGTACGTAGCAAAAAGCGCCTGGGCCTCTCGCATCTGAGCGAGCTTAGCCTCAAGCGCCTCTACGTTGTCCACAATTGCGGGAGTAGTGTTTTCCGGTGACTTTTTCACCATTTGTGTCTCCTTGCGATCGGAGATTTACCCTACAAGATGCATGATAGCAAGAAATAATTCGGTGAACGGTCAGATTCCCGTAAAAGACAAACTAAAACGCTTCAATCAAATGAACCGTTTCAACTAAAACTATGCCCAATGCATCGCCCCGCTCATTGGGGACAGACTTACATGAGTGCTTCCACTCATTGGGGACAGACATCGATTTGCCATTTTGCCGTTCTGGGCCTGTTTTTGCCGCTCATTGGATATAAATAGATCACAGGCTCAGCATTTCGCGTTCCTTCTCTCCTTTTAGGTGTTGCCTGTTCAGTTTTGAAAGGAGAGATTTATGCCTCGATGCGCCCGTGCCGTTTCGCTCACCGGCTATTACCACGTCTTTGACCGTGGCAACTCTAAACAGATTATTTTTGAAGATGACTCCGACCGTTATCGTTTCTTATCGGATATCTCGGACAGGTTTGCGCGCCATGACGTGGCGGTGTTAGCTTGGTGCCTTATGGACAACCACTTCCATTTGATGATTGATGACCCATTTGACAACCTTTCAAAGGCAATGCACTGCGCGCTGACGGCATATGCTAAGTATTTCAATGGGAAAACGGGGAGAACGGGACATCTGTTTGACAATCGCTATTCGCGGGTCGCGGGCGAGTCGGACACGCAGGCGGTGCAGCTGCTCGACTATATTCACCTCAATCCCGTGAAAGGTGCGCTTGACTCGCTCGAGGCGTACCGCTGGTCAAGCTATAAGGCGTATCAGCTGGGCTATGATCCCTTTGACATCTGTGATGCGGCCCCTATGCTCGATATTGTCGGAGGCTCCCGTTGCTATTGCGAGCATCTCGAGGAAGTTGCCGGGCGCATCTGGTCAATGGAGGTTCTTCCACGCCGGCGGATCCCCGATGAGGAGGCCCTTTCCGTTGCGCGCGAAGTTCTGCCGAGCATAGATCCTTCGCTGCTCAAGGCCCTGCCACGCCCCGAACGCGATGCCTGCCTGCTGAGGCTCAGGCGGGCACATCTCACGGTTAAGCAAATTGCCCGTATCACCGGTATCGGCGCCACGAGCGTGACCAAGGCAACTGCAGGCTGGAAGGATGCAGCGTGAGGCAGGGGCCGGAGCCAGTCGGTGTGCCGCTTGCGTGCGCCATGTCTGTCCCCAATGCGTGAAAACACTCATGTAAGTCTGTCCCCAATGAGTGAAAAAAGGCGCCCTCCGTAGGGGAGGGCGCCTTTGGTAAGTTCTATATGAACGCGAGGTCTTTGACCCGGAGAGTCCGAGGTACTTGTTGGTAAGACCTTATTTACGAGCGCGCAACCTTGCCGGACTTGAGGCAGGTGGAGCAAACGTTCATCTTGCGACGGTGACCATCGACGACGACGTAGACGCGCTGGATGTTGGGGCGGAACTTACGGTTGGTGACGCGGTGAGAGTGGCTGATGGAGCGACCGGCAACGGGGTGCTTACCGCAAACTTCGCAAACTTTGGACATAACTGACCCTCCTTGGGCGACAAACGAACATGTCGCGTTAACAAACAAGCCTGAACTATAGCACAGAAGCAGCTCCCTGTGCGTAATCTACACAGAGATATTCCTCTTTTGGCGATAGTGCTCACGCCACGGCCCTGGACGTAGATCCGATTTGCGTGCAGCAGAGGGGATTATGCCAGCTCGTGCGTGCGTTTTCAAGCTCGTCCCACAAATATATATAGGTTTATGGAGCATTGGGCTCCGTTTACGGATTGCTCTGTATTTATGCTCGCAATTAAGCTCGAGGTTGGCTACACTATCCCTTGACCATTAAAGGGGTACGAGATACCCACATGGAATTACATTGCTGCCAAAGAGCAGCCCTTCCTGTGGGTGTCTGGTCCGCTTTGAGCGGTCGGGCATCTATTTTTTTGACTGTGTCAGCAGTCAAGACATGTGAGGAAGGAGATCGATGGGCACGACTTCCCCCAAGGCGGTCATCATGGACGAGACCGCCGTCAATCGAGCAATGACCCGCATCGCGCACGAGATTCTCGAGCGCAACGAGGGCTGTGAAGACCTCGCTCTGGTCGGCATCGTCACGCGCGGCGACCTTCTGGCAAAGAAGCTCGCCGAGGAGATCAAGGAGATCGAGGGCGTCGACGTTCCGCTCGGCAGCCTGGACATCAGCTTCTACCGCGATGACTATGCGACCAATTTCGCTCCCGCGATCCACGCTACCAACATTCCCTTCAGCGTCGACGGCAAGCGCGTCGTGCTGGTGGACGACATCCTCTATACGGGTCGTACCATCCGCGCCGCTCTCGACGCCGTCATGGACCTGGGCCGTCCGAGCCGCATTGAGCTGGCAGTCCTCGTTGACCGCGGCCACCGCGAGCTCCCCATCTCGCCGGACTTTGTCGGCAAGAACGTTCCCTCGTCGCATGAGGAGAACGTGCACCTATATATGAAGGAAGTTGACGGCCACACCGCCGTCGAGATTAACGACGTCGCGCCGGGTTCCCACGTGGGCTCCGCGCCGCTGGGAGGTGAGTAGTACCGTGGCGTTCAACCATAAGCACCTGATCGACATTACCGAGTACTCCGAAGAGGACATCAAGCTCATCCTCGAGACCGCCAAGGCGTTCTCCGAGGTCAACGAGCGTGCTATCAAGAAGGTCCCCACGCTCAAGGGCAAGACCATCGTCAACATGTTCAACGAGCCCTCGACGCGCACCCGCAGCTCCTTCGAGCTCGCCGAGAAGCGTCTTTCGGCCGACAGCCTTAACTTTGGCGGCTCCTCGACCTCCACGGTCAAGGGCGAGAGCCTTGTCGACACCGTCGAGACCCTCAACGCCTACAAGATCGACTGCATCGTCGTGCGCGATAAGCACGCCGGCGCTCCCTACATCGTCACGCAGAATTCGCCCGCGAGCGTCATCTGCGCCGGTGACGGCAAGCACAACCATCCTACGCAGGCCCTACTCGACCTGTACACCATCTGGGAGCACAAGGGTGACTTCCACGGTCTGAAGGTCGCCGTCGTCGGCGATATCGCCCACTCCCGTGTCTGCGGCTCGCTGATCCCCGCCCTTAAGATCATGGGCTGCGAGACCTACGCCGTCGCCCCCGGCACGCTGCTGCCGCCGGCGCCCGAGGTCTTGGGCTGCGACCACGTGACGAGCGACCTCGATTCCGTCCTGCCCGAGCTGGACGTCGTCTACATGCTGCGCGTGCAGCAGGAGCGTCTCGAGGGTGCCCCGTTCCCGACCATTCGTGAGTACCACAAGCTCTTCGGCCTGACCAAGGACCGCGAGAAGCTCATGAAGCCCGATGCGATCATCTGCCACCCGGGCCCCATCAACCGCGGCGTCGAGTTCGACTCCTATATGGCCGACCACCCGCAACGCTCCGTCATCCTGGAGCAGGTCTACGCCGGTATCTGCGTGCGTATGGCTATCCTGTATCTGCTGCTTGGAGGTGCCGATAATGGCCTTGCTTCTTAAGAATGCCCACGTCGTCGACCCGTCCGTCGAGCTTGACGGTGTCGTTGACGTCCTGATTGACGGCGACAAGATCGCCGAGGTCGGCGAGAATCTCGCCGTCGAGGGAGCCGAGGTCCGCGACCTTTCCGGCAAGTACCTCGTCCCCGGCCTGGTGGATATGCACGTTCACCTTCGCGAGCCCGGCTACGAGGTCAAAGAGGACATCGAGAGCGGCACCCGCGCAGCTGCCAAGGGCGGCTTTACCGGCGTGTGCTCCATGCCCAACACCGATCCCGTCACCGATAACGGCACTGTCGTGGAGTTCGTCAAGTCCCGCGCTGCCGAGGTCGGTCACTGCCGCGTCTATCCGTCGGGCGCCATGACCCGCGGTCTTAAGGGCGAGGCCATGTCCGAGATGGGCGATATGGTCGCCCACGGCGCCGTCGCCTTCACCGACGACGGTCGCGGCGTGCAGGGCGCGGGCATGCTCCGTCGTTGCATGGACTACGGCAAGATGTTCGGCAAGGTCTTTATGAGCCACTGCCAGGACGAGGACCTGGTCGGCCACGGCCAGATCAACGAGGGCAAGGTCTCGACCCGTCTGGCTCTCGAGGGCTGGCCGACTGCCGGCGAGGAGCTCCAGATCGCCCGCGACATCGAGATCGCCAAGCTGACTGGTGCCAAGCTGCACATCCAGCACATCTCCACCGCACATGGCCTGGAGATCGTGCGTGCCGGTAAGGCCGCTGGCGTTCAGGTTACCTGCGAGGCCACTCCGCACCACATGTTCCTGACCGAGAACGACCTGGACGAGACCTACAACACCTCGCTCAAGGTCAATCCGCCGCTGCGTACCGAGGAGGATGCCGAGGCCATCCGTCAGGGCGTCATCGACGGCACCGTCGACGCTATCGTCACCGATCACGCTCCCCACACCCCGTGGGAGAAGGCCCGCGAGTTCGAGCTTGCGCCCTTTGGCATGATCGGCCTCGAGACCTCGCTGTCGCTCGTACTCACCGAGCTGGTCAACACGGGCAAGATGAGCGTGGGCCGCATGGTCGAGCTCATGGCCATCAAACCGCGTGAGATCCTGGGCCTCGACCAGGTTCAGGTCAAGGCGGGCTCCGTTGCCGACCTGACCGTGTTCGATCCCGCCGCAACCTGGACGGTCGGCGAGGACGGATACGAGTCGCGTGCTGAGAACTCCGGTTTTGCCGGCCGCACGCTCACCGGTCGTGCCACCGATGTGTTTGTCGGCGGTAAGCAGACGCTCGCCGACGGCTGCATCTGCTAGCATAGCCTTATCGCTTTTGTGCGCGGTGCCCTTGCGGTGCCGCGCTTTCTGTTCGTTTTGACCATGCAACCGCATGGGGGATTGGAGCGTCTATGCCCACACCTTCCACTGCACGCATGCACGACTTCGAGGTCGTCTCGAACCAGGAGATCGCCGACGGCATCTTCTCGCTCGTCATCTCGGCCCCCAAGCTTGCAAGTGCGCTCAAGCCCGGTCAGTTTGTGAACATCGCCGTGCCCGGCGATGCGTCCTCGCTGCTTCGCGTGCCCCTGAGCTTCTATCGCGCCGACGCCCAGGCCGGTACCGTCGAGCTGTGGTACGCCGTCGTGGGCGACGACACCCGTCGTCTGTCGCAGATGGCCCCCGGCTCCAAGTCCAACCTGTTGGGCCCTGGCGGCCGCGGCTGGCTTGTTCCCGAGGGCACCAGGAAGGCGCTGCTCGTGGCGGGCGGCATCGGCGTTCCGCCCGTGCTCTGCCTCGCCGGCAAGCTTGTCGAGCAGGGCGTGGATGTCGACGTTTGCCTGGGCTTTGGCACCGTTTCCAAGGCCGTGGGTGTCGATGAGTTCCGCGCGCTGGGCGCCACGGTTAACGTGTGCACCGATGATGGCACGCTGGGCACGCACGGTTTTTGCACCGACCCGGCAGCCGAGCTGCTCGGAGAGGGCGGCTACGACTATGTGGCCAGCTGCGGCCCCGCCGTCATGATGAAGAAAGTCGCCGCCGCTGCCGCCGAGGCCGGTGCGTACTGCGAGGTGTCGCTCGAGCGCATGATGAGCTGTGGCTTTGGCGCCTGCAACACCTGCAATGTCGAGACGGTCGACGGTATGAAGGGTGCTTGCATGTGCGGCCCCGTGTTCGATGCTTCCAAGGTGGTGGTCTTCTAGTGGGTACCGTGAACATGGCCGTCGATTTCGGCGGCGTCAAGATGCAGAACCCCATCAACACCGCAGCCGGTACCTTTGGCTACGGTTGGCAGTTCCAGAACTTCTTCGATGTCTCCCAGCTGGGCGCCATCACCACCAAGGGTTGCGCTGCCGAGCCCTGGCCCGGCAACCCCGCGCCCCGTATGGCCGAGATTCCCGGCGGCATGATCAACTCCGTGGGCCTTCAGAACCCTGGCGTGGCTGCCTTTGCCCGTGAGTCCGGTCCGTGGCTGGAGCAGCTCTCCAAGGACGGTTGCCAGGTCATCTGCCAGGTTGCCGGCCACTCCGTTGACGAATTTGTCCGCGCACTAGAGATGTATGTCGAGCTGTGCCCCTGGGCTGCCGGCTACGAGATCAACGTGAGCTGCCCTAATATCGCCGCCGGCGGTGCCGCCATGGGCTCCACGCCCGAGGGCGCCTCTTCCGTTATGGCTGCCTGCCGCAAGGTGACCGATAAGCCGCTGTTCGTGAAGATGGCGCCGGTCAACGTCGCCGAGATTGCCAAGGCCCTCGAGGCTGCCGGTGCCGACGGCCTTTCAGTCATCAACTCCATCCAGGGCATGGCCATCGACGTCCATACCCGCAAGTCCCGCGTGGCCAAGCCCAAGGGCGGCCTTTCGGGCCCGCTGTGCCACCACATCGCCGTGCGCATGGTCTGGGAGGTTGCCCAGGCCGTCGATATCCCCATCAACGGTGTCGGCGGTGTCATGACCGGCGAAGATGCGGCTGAGTTTATCCTGGCCGGCGCCACCTGCGTGTCGGTCGGCATGGCCAACTTCGTCGATCCGTGCGCTTCGCTCAAGATCGCGCACGAGCTCGAGGCCTGGGCCGAGTCCCAGGGCGTGAAGGACATCAACGAACTGGTAGGTGCTTTCGAATGCTAGAGACCGATGCCCGCGACCGCGTAATCGTCGCTCTCGACTGCGACCGCGAGCGTGCGCTCGAGCTTGCCCACGAGCTTTCGGGCCATGCCGCCTGGCTCAAGGTTGGTATGACGCTCTATTACGCCGAGGGTCCCCAGATCGTCAAGACATTCAAGGACCTGGGCTTTAAGGTCTTCCTTGACCTTAAGTTCCATGATATTCCGCATCAGGTTCGCGGTGCCGCCCGTTCGGCCTCGCTTGCCGGTGCCGACCTGCTCTCGGTTCACGGCTTGGGTTCGGGCGCCATGCTCGCTGCCTGCCGCGAGGGCGCCGAGGAGGCGCGCGAGGACCGCGCCAAGCTCGTCGCCATCACCGTGCTCACGAGCATGAATCAGGATGCCTTGAGCGAGATCGGCGTCGAGTCGCCCGTGGCCGAGGAGGCCGCCCGCCTGGCAAAGCTCGCTCAGGCCAACGGCATCGATGGCATCGTGTGCTCGCCGATGGAGGCTCACGACATGCGTGAGCTGCTGGGCCCTGATGCCCTGATCGTGACTCCGGGTGTGCGTCCGGTGGGTGCCGCCCTTGGTGACCAGTCCCGCGTGGCGACGCCTTCCCAGGCTATCGAGCGCGGTGCGAGCCACATTGTGGTGGGCCGTCCCATCACCGGCGCCGACGATCCGGTTGCCGCCTTTGACGCCATTGTCGCCGAGCTGGTCGAAAACGTCGCGTAAAAGATTCCCCTAAGTCACCACTTTTGGGTCTCATTAGCACAAAATAGCCCCTGTGCCTGCGTAAACTTTCCCATCCTTTGTGTGGAATCGCAGGTCAGGGGCTTAACTTTGGGCGCAGTATATTGCACTTTTTGCGGGTATCGTCTAACCTATGGAGCCGCGATTGGGCATTTTGTACGTTCTACGTGCTAAAATGCCAATTATTGAATCAGATATAACCTAACTTTTTGGAGGTACGAATGGCACTCCCTCAGCTTACCGATGAGCAGCGCAAGCAGGCTCTTGAGAAGGCTGCTGCCGCACGTCACGCCCGCGCTGAGCTTCGCGAGCAGATTAAGAAGGGCGAGAAGTCCCTCGAGTCCGTGCTCAACTCCGATGACCCCATCGCTTCCCGCATGAAGGTTTCCACCCTCATCGAGTCTCTCCCTGGTTATGGCAAGGCCAAGGCCGCCAAGATCATGGAGGAGCTCGGTATCTCCGCTACCCGTCGCGTCCAGGGCCTCGGCGTCCGTCAGCGCGAGCAGCTCCTCGAGCAGCTGACCAAATAAGTGAGCGCTCAGGATTCCAAGCTCTTTGTGATTTCTGGACCGTCAGGCGCAGGCAAGGGTACGCTCGTCACTCGTGTGCGCGAGCGCCGCTCGAACCTGGGCCTGACGGTTTCGGCTACCACGCGAGCACCACGCAAAGGTGAGGTCGACGGCGTCAACTACTTTTTTCTGACGCGCGAGGAGTTCGACCGCCGCGTGGCAAACGGTGAGTTTGTTGAGTGGGCCGAGGTCCACGGTAACTGCTACGGCACGTTGGTGAGCGAGGTCACATCCAAGCTCGCCTCTGGCGCATCTCTGATTTTGGAGATCGATGTCCAGGGCGCCCTGCAGGTGAAGGAGCGTTTCCCCGAGGCCGTGCTGATCTTTATCAAGCCGCCTTCGCTCGAGGTGCTTCGCGAGCGTCTAGTCGGTCGCGGTACCGAGACGCCCGAGACGATTGAGCTGCGTATGGCAAACGCCGCCGATGAGCTTGCCCTTGCCGACCGCTACGACGACGTCGTGGTAAATGACGATCTCGACCGCGCGACCGATGAGCTCGTTCGCGTTCTCGATATGCATGAAAGGATCTGAGGTCCGTGTCCGTTGTAAAGCCTTGCATTGACGATCTTCTGGAGAAGACCGATCACAACCGCTTCCTGCTCGCTTCGCTTGCCTCCAAGCGCGCCTGCGACATCAATAGCATGCTGCGTGGCCAGCACAACCGCGTGCTTGCCGTCCAGGATGTCGATGACATCACCATCGGGCTTTCCGGTGCCGACACTATCTCGATGGCTATGGACGAGATTGTCGACGGTGACATCTCTTACGACGAGGCCCGTTACGAGAAGGCGCTCGGCCACAAGGTTGCTGAAGCCTAAATGGCGGCTCGCGTCTGCCTGGTCCACTATCACGAGGTTGGACTGAAGGGTAAGAACCGCGCACATTTTGAGCATATCCTCATGGATAACATCAAGGCGGCCTTGGCCGCCTTTTCCGTGAATGCCGTGTCTCGAATTTCCGGTTATATCCTCGTGACCTTTAACGAGCATCAGGCCGATGAGGCGGCGCGTGTCATTCGCACCGTTCCCGGCGTTGCTCGTGTGTCTTTGGCGTATCACACTAACCGCGACCCGCAGGAGTACTGTGCCGCCGCCGTCAAGGCGCTGCGCGAGTTTGGTCCTTTCGATTCGTTTAAGGTGCACGCCAAGCGCTCCAATACCGACTATGAGCTCACCTCGATTGATATCAATCGTCAGGTGGGCGAGGTACTGTGCGAGGCCTTCCCCGATAAAAAGGTTCAAATGCACGACGCCGATGCGATGGTGCACGTACTGGTGGTCCAGGGTAGCGTCTACGTGTATGCGCGCTCCGAGCGCGGCGTGGGCGGTCTGCCGGTGGGTTCTGCCGGCAAGGTCGTGACGCTGTTGTCGTCGGGTATTGATTCTCCGGTGGCGACCTGGATGCTCGCGCGTCGCGGCGCGGTGTGCGTGCCGGTACATTTCTCCGGTCGTCCGCAGACGCCCGATACGAGCGAGTATTTGGTGCAGGACATCATCCGTGCGCTTGAGCCGGGTGTCCAGATCGGCCGCCTGTACGTGGTGCCGTTTGGCGACTGCCAGCGTGAGATTTCGGTCACCTGTCCCAGCAACCTGCGCGTGATTATGTATCGCCGCATTATGTATTCGGTTGCCGAGCGCATTGCACACATCGAGGGTGCCAAGGCTATCGTTACGGGCGAATCACTTGGGCAAGTTGCCTCCCAAACGCTTGAGAATATCATGGCCGTCAACGAGGCCGTGAAGATCCCCGTGTTCCGTCCGCTCATCGGTTCGGACAAGCAGGAGATTATCGCGCGCGCCGAGGAGATTGGTACGTTCGATATCTCGACTGAGGCCGCTCCCGACTGCTGCACGCTGTTTATGCCGCGTCGTCCCGAGACGCACGCTAAACTCGATGCCGTGCATGAGGCCTGGGAGCTGTTCGATCACGAGGAGATGATCGAGCGCCTGCTCAAGCAGACCGAGTACATCGACTTCGAAAGCAACACGTATAAGGCCCCTAAGACCTTAAAACGCAAACATTCGGAGCTTGCTCCGCGTGAGATTTACCAAGATCACGAGTAAATTTGTGCATAGACCGACGATGCGCCTGCATCGTCGGTCTTTTGCTATCTGGGCATTTTGCGGCTAAGTGTTCATTTGCTGACGTGTGCCTGAATAAATGGACAGATTTGTGCAAGGTTTTGGTCGGTATTTGGTTTGACCGCTAAAATCGGTTTTGGAGCATGGCTGTTGCAGAGCTTTTTTCCTGACACGATGGTGTTGGGAGGTTTTGCTATGGCGCAGCGCGAACAACACGAACGAGTCAAACGGATGGACCGCTTGGCGGACAAGCTGTTCGGTCATAAGGCAGTGGTGATGGCGATACTGGTCGTCATTGCGATGGCGAGTGGACTGGCGATGGCGAACCTTGGCGGCGGTGCCGGCGGCGTGTCGTTTGAGCGCACTGACGGTTCGGGCTCGTTGGTGGAGCCGGGATCCGGTGATGCCTCGAGCGGAAAGACATCCGAAGGCTCTTCGTCTAAGGCGTCTGCCGCGGCAGAGGTCTATGTCGATGTTGATGGCGCCGTTGTGTCGCCCGGTGTATATCGTCTCAAGGACGTCGCGCGGGTGGCTCAGGCGATTGATGCCGCCGGCGGGCTGGCGCCCGAGGCAGACGTTACGGGGCTCAATCGGGCATCTAAGGTCGTCGATGGGCAGAAGATTCACGTTCCAACGGTGGGGGAGCAGCAGGCGTCCATTGCGGAAGCCGATGTTGATGGTGGGGCTTCCGCATCATCGGGCGTGAGTGGCGCAACAGGCCTAGTAAATATCAATACGGCAAGCGCGGCAGAGCTACAGACGCTCTCGGGCATCGGTCCCTCCATGGCCCAGTCGATTATCGATGAGCGGACAAAGAACGGTGCTTTTGCCTCGGTTGACGATCTGATGCGTGTGTCGGGAATCGGCGAGAAGAAGCTTGCCAAAATCAAAGATTGCATCTGCGTATGAGTGCGACCGAGCGCGAACATGTGATGCCTCCGCGGCCCCTGATGCCGTGGACGATGGCCCTGTGTGCCGGCATGTGCATGAGCTGCGCCTTGGTGCTCAACGTGGCCGCTGATGCGCTGCTGAGGGAGCAGGCGCCGGCGGTCGGGCTGCTATGGGCCATTCCCGTTGCGGCGGCGGTATTCGTTGTGCTGGCTCAATCTTGTGCGCGGCTTGCCCCTTGGAAGCGGTGGCTGTATGCCGCGTCCGTCGGTCTCGTGGGCTCGGAGATGTGTATAAGAGACAGGCGCCTCGAAGGCGCTCGACGGTCGAGCGGCAAGCAGCCTCGAGTTTGTCGTGCAGGGTGATCCATCCATAAACGACGACGTGTATTCCTATACCTGTGAGGCACGCGCGGACGGTAAGAACCTGGCAACGGTTCGCCTATCGTGCGACCGCGAGCTCAAGGTCGGGGCGTACGTGCGTGTTATCGGTCGCGTTTCACGTTTTGAGAACGATGCGTATGGACGATCGCGCGTGCTCCGAGGCGAGGTGCGCAAGGTTAAAGCCGTTCGGATTGTGTCGGTCGATGAGGGCTCTCCGGGGCCGCTGCTTCGGCTGCGAAATGGGCTGCTTGCGTCCATCGCGGCTGCGACCGACCCGGCGCGTGCGCTCATAGCCGGTGTCGTC
>URBB01000003.1 GCA_900545835.1 uncultured Collinsella sp.
CGAGATAGGCTCCGGTCTCGTGGGCTCGGAGATGTGTATAAGAGACAGGCGTCGCGCAGGGCGACGGCGCTCCGACCTTCACACTGCTTAAAATGGGCGTCTACGATTAGACTCGGCGTATAGCTCACTCTGATAACGCCAGGCGACTCGTCCGTCTGGCGTTTTTGTTGCGGGGCTGGGCATGCGCTTGAGCTGGAGTATTTGTCGCCTCCTGCCGCCTCATGCAAAAATGTGTTGCTAATTTAGAAGCCTATTCAAGCGCGCCGAAGTCGTGCGTGCTGGCGTAGCATGAGCAAAAAATCAAGCAATGGAGGGTAACGTGGCAACATTGAAGACGCGAGAGCTCGAAGATTATTTTGAACGCATCGTACGCACGCGCGAAGGTGACCTACCTGGTCGTCGCAAAGGCGACGAATACTTGTCTCAAACCCATGCGCTCTACCATGGTGATCCTGCGCCCTGGGCTCTGACGCCAAAGATATTCGACAAGGATATGACGGCGCTTCTTAAGGAGGCCGCCGAGCGCATGTACGGCATTATGGACAAGGTGACGCGGGCGTTTTGTTCCGATGCCTCCGTGCGTGCGTGGTTTCGCATGGATCCGGCTTTTGCTGACCTGTGCGCTATGGATGCCGGCTATGATTGCCAAATTCCCCTTGCGCGTGTTGATATCTTTCTTGACGAAGATGCCGGTTCGTATACGTTTTGCGAGCTCAATACCGACGGCAGTGCCGGAATGGTAGTGACCGATGCGGTCTGTCAGGCAGTGCGAACGACGCCTTCCTTTGAGGAGTTTGCATCCGACCACCCCGGCTTTCGGCAGTACGATTTGTGCGGTAGCTGGATAGACGCATTGTTTGAGACCTATGCAGAGTGGAAGCTGGCCCATCCTCGCCGCACCGAGGATAGTGCACGATTGGACGACGGGGCCCGCGTTGACGAGGGGTTCTATGCACCGCAATCAAAGATATATCCCGTTTCGGTGGCAATCGTCGACTATTCGGAAAGCATCGACTTGGAAGATGCGGCTCATTTTGTCGACCTTATGAGGCAGCGGGGTGTAGCCGCACGCTTTGCGGATGTGCGCGACTTGCGGATTGGCGAAGACGAGAGCGGTGCTAGGCGGCTGTGCGATGCCGCCGGTCCTATTGATTGCGTTTGGCGGCGCGCGGTGACCGGCGAGCTGTGGGATAAGCCGTGCGACGGACGCTCGGCCTTAATCGAGGCGGCTCAAGAAGGGATCGCGTGCATCGTCGGGGGATTTAGAACGTGGCCGTGTGCGACTAAGACCGTATTTGCATTTCTGTGCTCTCGAGCCGGGCAGTCCTTGTTGAGCCCGGAGGAGCAATCGTTTGTACGGGAGCATGTGCCCTATACCGAGATTTTGGACGAAAGCACCCAGTTGTCGAGATTTGCCGAAAAGGACCGATGGATCGTCAAGCCGTGCGGCGGCTACAATGCGGTTGGCGTTGTCGCTGGTTTGGATGCCACGGAACAGGAATGGTCCCAGGTGCTTGCTCGTGCTGCGGCCGCTGGGGCGATTGTGCAGGAGTATGCTCAGCAGTATCAGACTCCCTGCTTGCGCGGAACGCTTGTCGATGGGCCGCATCGAGGAGAGGCGCCCAAAGGACTTGTGGATGATCTTGGTTTTGCGCCCGCTTCTAATATGGAAGGCCTGTACCTGTATCGCGGCCGTTTTGCGGGCGTGTACACACGCGTCGGCTTTGCCAACACCATAGGAGAGTGGACGAGCCGTTTGAACGTTGCGAGCTTTTTTGAGGAATAGCCGTTTCTTGGGGAGCCTTCCGTGGTTGCGGCGTTCGACGTGACGGGGAGATTTTGGCGAAGCCGGTGAGTCCGGTTCTATCTGGCGTTTTTGTTGCGGGGCTGGGCGTACACCTGAGCTGGAGTCCTCTTCATGCGCTACCATGACAGGCAACGAATTTGACGAACGACCCGCCGAGCTTGCCTCGGCGGGCTTTTGGCGTTGCAATGCCGGAGGAACAGCATGCTCATTCACCGTATAGCCGCGCAGCTCTACACTGCCGAGGCACTGCAGACCGTCGAGGCCGGGCTCGATTCTGGCGAGGACGTGACGCTGGCCGTGTCTCAGTCGGGCCGAACGCTTATGGCCGCCGCCCAGTTTGCGCGTCGTCCGCGCCCCACGGTCTACATCGTGAGCGGCGAGGACGCTGCCGATCGCGCCGCGCGCAGCCTTGCCGCCTATGTGGGCCTGGCGCACGTGTGCCGCTTTCCCGAGCGCAAGGACTACCCTTGGCGCGAGCAGGCGCCCGACGACGCCGTGGTAGCCCAGCGATGCGAGGCACTCGGGCGCATCGTGCGCGGCGACAACTGCATCATGGTCGCCTCGGCCCGCGCGCTGCTGCGCTGCGTGCCGCCGGTCGAGAGCCGCTACTGGGAGTCCACTACTTTTGCGGTGGGCGAGGAGATTCCTTTTGACGAGGTGCCGCAGCGCCTGGTGGGCATGGGCTACACCAATGCCGGCGCTGCCGACGCGCCCGGCCTGTTCCGCGTGCACGGCGACACCGTCGAGGTGTTTCCCGCGCAGGAAAAGGCGCCCGTGCGCATTGAGTTCTTTGGCGACGAGATCGACCGCATCCGCCGCATGGTGAGTTCAACGGGCCAGACCATCGGCAACGAGGACAGCATCGAGATCTTCCCCTGTCGCGAGCTGGCGCTTACCGACGAGGCCGTTCACAACATGCATGTGGCGCTCTACCGCGCCAGCCAGGACGACAGCAAGTTGGCGGCGCTGCTCGAGATGGTGGATGCGCGCATCGTCACGCCTGAGCTCGACCGCTTTTTGCCGGTGATGTACGGCCAGACCGTGAGCCCGCTTTCGCATGTGAGCGGCAAGGCGCTCGTAGTGCTGTCCGAGCCGCGCTCGCTGTTCGACGATTGCCTGCGCGCCTACGAGGATATCGAGGCACGTGCCGGCGAGGCGGGGGTCGACCGTCTGGACGGACTGTATGTGCGTGCCCAGCAGCTCGATTTTGGTGCTCAGCAGCGCCTGAACTATGTGAGCCTCATCCGTGCCGGCGGTGCGGTGACGGCAGAGCTCAAGATTGAGCAGCCGGCCATTGCGGGCTCGGACAATCGCTTTATGACGCGCATCCAGGAGGTCGTGGGCAAGCGCTATGCCTGCGTGTTTGCCATCCCCGACCGCGGTGCGCGCGAGTCGATGGAGCTCACCTTTGGCGACGAGGGCATTACCTTTGAGGAATCGCTGACCGCCGCGCCCGAAAATGCCGGCGCTATCGGCGACCGCGTGCGCGTGGCAGCGGCGGATTCCGCCGACCGTGCCGCACGCCAGGAGGCCCATGCTTCCATTCGCGAGCGTAAGGCCGATGCGCTCAACGCCCGCTCGCTCGAGGCGGGTGCCGCCCAGGCTGCCGCCGTGCCCACCATCTCGCGCGGACGCGTGACCTTTGTCGATGCTGCCTTGCCGCAGGGCGTGGTGGTGCCCGACGCCAATTTGGCCGTGTTCTCGATCACCGACCTCAACGCCCGCATGGACGCCAACCGCGCGCGCAGCCGTCGCAAGGTTGACATTACGCAGATCACTTTCCCGTTTAAGCCGGGAGACTACGTGGTGCACGCTACCCACGGCATCGCGCTCTTTAGTGAGGTCGCGCGCCAGGAAGTGGGCGGCAAGGAACGCGACTACTTTTTGCTGGAATACGCCGACGGCGACAAACTCTACGTGCCGCTGGAGCAGGTTGACCGCATTACGCGCTACGTTGGTCCCGACGGCGATAAACCGCGCTTGACCAGGCTCAACACCGCCGACTGGACGCGGGCCACCAACAAGGCGCGCAAGAATGCCAAAAAGCTGGCGTTTGACCTGGTCGACCTCTATACGCGTCGCTCGTCGATTACCGGTATCGCCTGTCCGCCCGATACGCCCGAGCAGATCGAGATGGAGGAGAGCTTCCCCTACGACGAGACGCGCGACCAGCTGGAGGCCATCGCCGACATTAAGGCCGACATGGAGGCGCCCAAGCCCATGGACCGCCTGCTGTGCGGTGACGTGGGCTTTGGCAAGACCGAGGTCGCCCTGCGTGCGGCGTTTAAGTGCGTGGACTCCGGCCGCCAGGTCATGGTGCTCTGCCCCACGACCATTCTGGCCCAACAGCACTACGAGACATTCTTTGAGCGCTTTGCCCCGTTTGGGCTTGAGGTCGAGGTGCTCAGCCGCTTCCGCACCCCGGCGCAGCAAAAGCGCGCGCTCAAGGCGTTTGCCGAGGGCACGATTGACGTGCTCATCGGCACGCACCGCCTGCTTTCGGCCGATGTGAACCCCAAGAACCTGGGCCTGGTGATCATCGACGAGGAACAGCGCTTTGGCGTGCAGCACAAGGAGCAGCTCAAGAACCTGCGCGAGCAAATCGACGTGCTCACGCTTTCGGCAACGCCTATTCCGCGAACCATGCAGATGGCCACGAGCGGTGTGCGCGACATGAGCCTGATCACCACACCGCCGACCGGGCGCCGTCCCGTGATCGTGCACGTGGGGGAGTACGACCCCGACGTGGTGAGCGCGGCGATTCGCTTGGAGGTGGGCCGCGGCGGCCAGGTGTACTACGTGTCCAACCGCGTCAAGACCATCGACGACGCCGTGGCGCGCGTGCACGAGGCCGCGCCCGAGGCGCGCGTGGGCGTGGCGCACGGCAAGATGAGCCCGCGCGAGGTTGAGGACGTTATGATTGAGTTCGCGACCAAAAAGATCGACGTGCTCATCGCCACGACCATCGTGGAGAGCGGCATCGACAACGCAACGGCCAACACGCTCATCATCGAGGACTCGCAGCGTCTGGGTTTGGCACAGCTTTACCAGCTTAAGGGCCGCGTGGGCCGCTCGGCCACGCAGGCATACGCGTACTTTATGTTCCCGGGCGAGCTGCCGCTTACCGAGGAGGCAACGGCACGCCTGACCGCGCTTTCCGAGTTCCAGGACCTGGGCAGCGGCATGCGCATCGCCATGCGCGACCTGGAGATCCGCGGCGCCGGTTCGCTCATGGGCGCCGAGCAACACGGCAACCTGTCGAGTGTGGGCTTTGACCTGTTTACGCAGATGCTGGGACAGGCCGTGGCCGAGGCGCGCGGCGACGACGATGCCGGCGTGGAGGCGGCGAGCGTGGGCATCAACCTGCCGGCCGACTACTTCTTGTCCGAGGAGTACATGCCGGCGGTGGACCAGCGCGTGCTCGTGTACCGCAAGCTCGCGGCGGCTGAGGACCTGGAGAGCATCGACGAGGTGCAGGAGGAGACCGAGACCGCGCATGGTGAGCTTCCGTTGGCGGGGCTCAACTTGTTCAACCGCGCTCGCATTCGTATTCGCGGCGAGCGCCTGGGGCTCGAGAGCGTCACACTCAGCGGTGGACGCATCACGTTTTTGGGTGTCGACGTGCCCAAGAAGGTGGCCTTCGAGCTTAAGACCCGCTATGGCGCGGTGAACTTTCCCAAGAGCCGCAAGCTGTCGGTGCCCTACAAGGCGGGCGCCGGCGCGGGCAGCGGCCTGGGTCGCGGCCTCGACGCCAACGACGGCACCGGCCCGGTGGCGGCCGCGCTCATGCTGCTGCAGCAATTGGGTGCTAGCGACGACGACTAACGGGTCGACGCTGCAAACGTTCCATTTGTGGCAATCTGACCCTCACTCGTCGGTCGCGTACGCAAGTACGCTTCCCTCCTCCTTCGGGCCACCTTGCCACAAATGGAACGTTTTCGCTTACTTATGCTCAACCTGTAAGGGTATTTACGGGACAAAGCCATCTTCGTCTCACCCACATTGCAGGTTGACTGCCCTTCGCCCGACCGAAAGGAAAGCATGTTCGGATACATCTATAAGAAAGATGTCGCTATTATCGCGGCCGTCCTGTGCCTTTGTCTGGGCGTGGGCAGCTTCTTTGATTATCAAATCTCGAGTGCGCTGTTCAACATCGGCAGCATGTACGGTCGCTTTGTCGAGGCGGCCGGTGAGCTGCCGTTCGAGCTGACGGCGAGCATCGCGGGCGTTATGCTCGTGCGCTCGGCACGCCCCGATTCCAAGGCGAGCAAGTGGCTCGCCGCGCTGGGCGTTCTGATCAACGTGGGCCTGGTCGGCTACGAGATTATCGGATCGCTGCACGTCGGCGGCAAGCTTATTGCGTTTCAGCTGGTTCTGACGTTTGCGTTGGTCATCGCAGCCAACTTCATCGCCTACCGCCTCACGCGCACGACCGAGCCCGACGAGCTTACGCGCTGGGCGTTGATGGTGCTGGCCGTGTGGGTCGCTCAGGCCATCATCCTCAACGTCATTGTTAAGCCGTTATGGTCGCGCCCGCGCATGCGCGTGATCGAGGTCACGCCGGGGCTCAATTTTCAGCCGTGGTGGGTGATCGGCAATCCCGACAAGTGGACCTATATCGCCGCCGGCGTGATCAAGGACGGGTTCAAGTCGTTTGCGAGCGGACACACGGCGCATGCGGCGATCGGCCTTATGCTCGCCGGGCTTCCCGCGGCAGCTTTTAAGGAAAAACCTTCGCGTCGCCGCGTGATCTTTTGGGCGGCAGCTGTGGTCGCGGCGCTCGTCGCCTTTGGGCGCATCGTGATCGGCGCGCACTTTTTGAGTGACGTGAGCTGCGGTTTTGCCCTGGTACTGGCACTTGAGTGCCTTGCCGCACGCATTGCCTATCCCAACGGCGTACAATAGCCCCGTTTGAATCATCGGGCCCGTGCCCGGCTAGAGAGGATTGCCATGCTCGCGTTTAACAACGACTATTCCCACGGCGCACATCCGGCAGTGCTGCAGGCGCTCGTCGACACCAATATGGAGCCGCAGCCCGGCTACGGTACCGATGCGCACACCGAGCGTGCCAAGCAGCTTATCCGCGAGGCCTGTCAGGCCCCCGATGCCGACGTGTTTTTTCTGGTGGGCGGCACGCAGGCCAACGCGACGGTGATCGACATGTTGCTCGCGCCGTACGAGGGCGTCGTTGCTGCTGAGACTGGCCACGTCGCCTGCCACGAGGCGGGGGCCATCGAGTTTGGCGGCCACAAGGTGCTCACCATCCCCGGCTACGAGGGCAAGATGCACGCCGAGGACCTCGAGAGCTATATCCAGGTGTTCTACGAAAACGAGAGCTACGAGCACACGGTGTTCCCGGGCGCCGTGTACGTGAGCCTGTCGACTGAGTACGGCACGCTGTACTCCAAGGCCGAGCTCGCGGCGATTCACTCAGTGTGCCAGAAGCGTGAGATTCCGCTGTTTGTGGATGGCGCCCGCCTGGCCTATGCGCTGGCGGCCGATGAGTGCGACATTACCCTGCCCGAGCTGGCGCAGCTGTGCGACGTGTTCTACATCGGCGGCACCAAGTGCGGCGCGCTCTGCGGCGAGGCTGTGGTGTTTTGCGGCATGCACGCTCCGGCGCATCCCATTCCGCGTATTAAACAGCATGGCGCGTTGCTGGCCAAGGGCCGCCTGACGGGCGTGCAGTTTGAGTCTCTTTTTGCCGATGGCCTGTATTTTGAGATTGGTCGCCAGGCGATCGAAACCGCGCAGGCGCTTCGCCGCGTGCTGCACGAGCGCGGCTACCAGTTCTTCTTGGAGACGCCTACAAACCAGCAGTTTGTGATTCTGCCCAACGAGGACATGGCCCGCATTCGCGAGCATGCCTCGATCGAGTACTGGGAAAAGTACGACGAGACCCACACGGTGGTGCGTTTTTGCACCAGCTGGGCCACGACGCAGGAGGATATCGACGCGTTGGCGGCTGTCCTGTAGCCTGATGTAATGACAAGGGGCCGCCCTACGCCTGAGCTTGGCGCAGGGCGGCCTTTGCTTTTGGGGGAGAAGGGTTGTATGACCGAGATGTCCGAGCCGACGATTCGCCTGGCGACGCCCGATGATGCGCCGGCGTTGCTTGCCATCTATGAGCCGTATGTGCGCGAGACGGCGATTACCTGCGAATACGAGGTGCCGAGCGTTGAGGAGTTCGCCGGGCGCATCGAGCGTACGCTCAAGCGCTATCCGTATCTGGTGATGGAGTTGGACGGGCGTCCGGTAGGCTATGCCTATGTGAGTCCGCTTAACAGCCGCGAGGCATACGACTGGTCGGTCGAGACGTCGATCTACCTGGCACGCGATGTGCGCCATGGCGGGCTGGGTCGCAAGCTGCACGACGCGCTCAAGCAATGCCTGGTCGCGATGGACATCACCAACATGTGCGCGCTCATTGCCGTGCCGCACGATAAGGACGACGAGTATCTGACGCACAACAGTCAGGATTTCCATGCCCATATGGGATATCGCCTGGTGGGCGCCTTCGACCGCTGCGCCCAAAAGTTCGGCCGCTGGTACGATATGTGCTGGATGGAGCTGGTCCTGGCTGAGCGCACACCCAACCAACCCAAACCAACCTGGTTCCCCGACCTCCCCAAACCTACCATTTAGGGACAGGTTTATTTTGGCAGGTTAGCCGATGGGCTCGGTGTATTTGGCGCGGTCGGTGCGCTGGATGCGCTTGGAGACGTGGAGCGGGCGGCCGTCGGTGTCGTAGACGTAGTCGGTGATCAGGATCAGCGCCTGCCCGCGCTCAACGTTGAGCAAAAACGCCTCGTTTTGCGAGGCGTAGCATACCTCAAAGGTCTTATGTCCCTGTGCCGGCGCGCGATGGAACTCCTGTCGCAGCGTGGCGTAGAGCGAACCGTTAATATCGCGATCGATGAGCGTCTCGAAGCTTGGCGGCAGGTAGGTGGTCTCCAGGCACAGCGGCGCGTCGTCCAGGTAGCGCAGGCGGACAAGTTTGACGAGCTTGCTGCCCACGGCGGCGTCAAAGAACTTAGCTATGCTGCCGGCCGCCTTGGCAAAGCCCGAGTCCACGGTGCGCGTGGTGGGCTTCATGCCCTGGCCTTCGATCTGCTTGGTATAGCTCGAAAACACCAGGCTGTTCTCGTGGAGCGCGGGCGTGTCGGCCACAAAGGCGCCACGCCCGCGCTCGGTGCGCACCAGGCCCTCATCAACGAGCACCTTAAGGGCATGGCGCACGGTGCTGCGCGACAGCCCCGATTCGTCCATGAGTTCCATCTCGGACGGCAGCTTGTCTCCGTGCGCGTAGGTGCCGGCGGCGATGCGGTCGCGCAGCATGCCCGCCAAGCGCTCGTATTGGCTTAGTTTCTTTTTAGATGAGACGCTCATATTGCCAACCTATATCTAACTTGTATGCCTAACTAAGCAAGCATGTATTCAATACAAGAACAAAACTGCTGGTAACGAACAATCGAAAACCTTACCAGCAAAATTTCTAAGACAAATATAGCATACAACTAGTCGACATAACCAAAACATGTATGTAACTTGTATGCCATCGAGAGCATCAAACGAGAAGAAAGGCTGATGCACGATGACTACTCAGGAACAGGTTAAGGATGTCGTCTCCCAGGTTTTGGCTGACAAGGCAGACAAGGGCGGCATCAAGCGCGTCGTGTGGATTGGCGCTGGTGGATCCAACGGCGGCAACTATCCTGCCCAGTACTTTATGGAGCACGAGGCCACGCAGGTCGTGAGCTCCAGCTACACCAGCAACGAGTTCGTGCACGCAACCCCTGCCTACGTCAACGAGAACACCCTGGCCGTCGTCGTGTCCATGCGCGGCACCAAGGAGACCATCGTCGCCGCCCAGGTCGCCAAGGACCACGGCGCCAGCACCATCGCAATCTATGTTGACGAGTCCGGCCTCACCGAGGTCTGCGACTACAAGATCCAGTACGACAGCTTGGCCGTCGACGAGTCCTGCATGGGCCGCACCAACTCCGCCGTCGTGACCATGATCGCCATGGAGCTCACGCAGCAGACCGAGGGCTATGCCGAGTACGAGACCGCTATGGCCGCGTTCGACTTGGTCGACCCCATCTATCGCAAGGCCGTCGAGTACACCCGTCCGCTTGCTGCCAAGTGGGCCGAGCAGAACGCCGACAAGCCCTGCATCAACGTCATGGCCCAGGGCCCGCTCTTTGGTGCCGCCTACGTCTTTAGCATCTGCAACGTGCAGGAGATGCTGCAGATCGACTCCTGCACCATCAACACCTGCGATTTCTTCCATGGCCCCTTCGAGATTCTGGACAAGCGCACCTCGCTGTTCCAGCTCATCAGCGTCGGCCGCAGCCGCTGCAACGACGAGCGCGGCATCCGCTTCGTCAACCAGTACGGTGGCGAGCGCGTCTATCAGCTCGACGCCAAGGAGCTCGGCCTCAACGACATCAAGGACAGCGTGAGCGAGTACTTCAACCACCTGATCTTTGCCCCGATCCTCAACAACGTCTACATGCGCGCACTCTCTGCCGTCACCCATAAGGACTACATGACGCGCCGCTACATGTGGAAGCTGGACTACTAGGGGATAGAGCGGCCTAACAGCTCGATGTCCTCATAAGTTGCGGTGGAATAGTTCTTGCTTGGGGGCTTGAAGCCTCTATTTAGGAACTATTTCACCGCAACCGCCCAGTAATCCGCTGGGGGCGGAGGAAAACGGATCACTTTTCCGCTCACCGATTTGTGTCTTGAAAAATGTATATAACGACTATAACGTAGTGTGAAACATATTGGAAACAATACCGAGGAGGCTGCGTTGAAGAAAAGCAATCTGGGCTATGTGCTGGTGCTGGTCGCCGCGCTTATGTGGGGCAGCATCGGAATCTTTGTAAACGGCATCTCGGCCATGGGCGTTTCGTCCCAGAGCATGGCTGCCTTTCGCTTGTTGGTCGGAGCGCTTATCTTGGCGCCGGTCCTGATGTTTATGGGCTGCCGTCCGGGTGAGGGGTCTACCGTGGCTCAGGGTCCGCTGGCCCTGTTCAAGGCAAGCCCCAAAGAGCTCGTCCCCTGCGCGCTTGTCGGTATCGTCGGTCTGGCCGCCGCCAACACCTGCTATTACGAGTGCATGGGCGAGGTGGGCATGTCCACGGCCTCGGTGCTGCTCTACACCTCGCCGGTGTTTGGTGTCATGCTCGGCCGCGTACTTTATCGCGAGGACGTGACCTCCAACAAGCTCGTTGCCATTGTCTTTAACATCGTTGGCTGCGTGCTTGCAGTGACCAATGGCGACCTTTCCGGTTTCCATTTTTCGGTTTGGGGCGTCACGTCGGGCGTGATTGCAGGCCTTTGTGGTGCGTCGCTCGCGGTGTTTAGCCGGATAGCAACCAAGACGGTCCACCCGCTGGCTGTCACGTTTTGGGGCTTTGTTTTTGGCGGTGCGGTTATGGCGGCTATCGCGGCTCCGTGGCCGGATGTCGCCGCGGCAATGTCGCCACAGCTGCTGCTGCTGTTCCTTGGCTTTGGACTCATCCCCACAGCTGTGGCCTACATCTTATATATGCAGGGTCTGTCCATGGGGCTCGAGACATCGAAAGTTCCCGTCGTAATGTCATTCGAGACGGTCGTCACCGTACTGTTGGGCATTGGTGTCTACGCCGAGCCCGCCGGCGCGATCAAAGTCCTGGGCATCGTGCTGGTGCTCGCGTCCATCCTGATTATGAATACCGACTTCTCTAAGCTGCGCAACAGCGTGTTTGTCGGTCATGTCATTGAGAGCATGACCTTTAAGCCCAACGCGTGGTGGACGGAGAAATCGCAGGACATGGATCTGTTCCGCGAGCGCACCGGCATCGCGCTGGAGCCCACCGTGCAGGAAAGCCCCTGGTACTTTGTGCGATAGGGGATTGGCGAGGCGTCTGATCTGGGGTTATCCAGTCAGCGCCGGCCAACCCAGCCCCAACGTTTCAAGTACGTTAAACCCGTCAACGGTCGATTTTCATCCGCGAACGGTCTTTATACTAATTAGCAATATCCGCAACGTATAAGACGTTATAATGACCATAACGAAAAGGAGGAGGCAAGATGAATCAGATCATTCTCGCATCTCATGGCGGCCTGGCCGCAGGCGCCAAAGACACGCTCGAGATGGTTCTCGGCGACGTGTCGAACGTCCACGTCGTGTCGCTTGCTCGTGACGACAAGGAGCCCATCACCAATAAGGTGGACGCCATGATCGCCACGTTCAACGCGGACGACACCGTCTATGTGCTGACCGATATGCTCGGCAGCTCGGTCAACAACAGCATGGTCGAGCTTTCCAAGAACGGCACGAAGTTCACGGTTGTCAGCGGTTTCAACATTCCGCTGGCACTGACGCTCGCTATGAGCCCCGTCCCCGTCAAGGGCGCCGAGCTCGCGGCCCTCATCAACGAGGCCCGCACCGGTCTGACCAACCCCAACGCACCGGTCGAGGCCGCCGCGGCTCCCGCCAAGAAGGCCAAGGCGTCCCGTCACAGCTCCGGTCCCGCCAAGATCGTCCTCGCACGTCTTGACTACCGTCTGCTGCACGGCCAGGTCGTCTTTGCCTGGACCACCAAGGTTCAGGCCGAGCGCATCATCGTCGTCGACAACGCTGCCGCCAACGATGACATCAAGAAGGGCGCTCTTAAGCTGGCCAAGCCCCAGGGCGTGCGCCTGAACGTCTTCACCGTCGAGCGTGCCCTCGCCAAGATGGATAAGCTCAACACCCTCGGCGAGCGCGTCATGTTCGTCTTTGGCAACACTGCCGAGATGCTGCAGTTCTGCCAGGGCTACAAGCTCGACGCCATCAACTTGGGCGCCACCGCCAACCACGACGGTGCCGATCAGGTCGGCGGCAAGGACAGCTCCGTCTTCCTCGACGCCACCCAGAAGGCCGACGTCAACCAGCTGCTCGACATGGGCATTAAGCTCTACGTCCAGCAGACCCCTACGTATCAGAGCGTCGACATCGACGCCAAGCTGTAATCAACCAGGCTTTTGCCTGACTGAAAGGAGAAGGGTATGAATACGTTCATCAGTGCGGTGCTCGTCGGCCTCGTCGGCGTGTTCTGCATGTGGGACTCCCGCCTGCTCGGTCGTCTTAACTTCGAGCAGCCCCTCGTTGGCGCTACGCTCGTCGGTTTGCTGCTGGGCGATGTGCCCACCGGCCTTGCCGTCGGTGCCGCCGTCGAGCTCGTGTCCATGGGCCTGGTGCAGGTCGGCGCCGCCGTTCCGCCCGATATGGTCCTGGGCGGCATCGTGGCCGCTGCCTTTGCGTGCCTGACCGATGCTTCTGCCGAGACCGCCATGACGATCGCCATCCCGGTCGCCGTCCTGGGTCAGCTCCTCGGCATCGTGTTCCGTTCCATCATCGCCGCCCTCACCCATGTGGCAGATAGCGCGATCGATAACGGAAAGTTCAAGACCGCCTACCGTATGCACATCTGCGCCGGCTCCGGTCTGTACGCCATCATGTACTTCCTGCCGATCTTCCTCGCCGTCTTTGTTGGCACCGACCTGGTTCAGGCCATCGTCAACATGGTTCCCGAGTGGCTGTCCACTGGTCTTAACGTTTCGACCAAGATCATGACCGCCTACGGCTTGGCCCTGCTGCTCACCATGATGATCAAGAAGGGTATGACTCCGTTCCTGTTCATCGGTTTCCTGATCGCCGCTTACCTCAACCTGTCCGTCATCGCGGTCGCTCTGATCGGTGTGTGCCTGGCTGTCGTCTTCATGGGCTTCAAGTTCAACGGTTCCCATGCAGCCGCCGGTGTCGATTCCGACTACGATCCGCTCGAAGACGACGAAGACTAAGGAGGAACACACTATGGCAACCGCAACCAAGGACGTGTCCCTGAACAAGAAGGTCAGCCAGTTCTTCTGGCGCTCCTGGGCCATCCAGGCCTCTTGGAACTACGAGCGTCAGATGAACATGGGCTTCCTCTACGGCATGGTTCCCACGCTCGATCGCCTCTATCCGGATGAGTCCGACCCCAAGCAGCTCGCTGCTAAGAAAGAGGCTTACCACCGTCACATGGCGTTCTACAACTGCACCCCGCAGACGAGCGCTTTCATCCTGGGCCTCTCCGCCTCCATGGAGGAGGAGTACGCCAAGGATCCCGAGAACTTCGATCCCGATTCGATCAACGCGGTCAAGACCTCCCTCATGGGTCCGCTTTCCGGCATCGGTGACTCCTTCTTCCAGGGCACCATCCGCGTTATCGCCTTTGGCCTGGGCGTTCAGCTGGCTCAGCAGGGCTCCATCATGGGCCCGATCCTGGCTATGCTCATCTCCATCGTCCCCTCTGTGCTGATCACTTGGTTCGCAGCCAAGATGGGCTATCAGGGCGGCCACGAGTACCTGAGCAAGCTTCAGGGCGGCGACCTCATGGAG
This sequence comes from uncultured Collinsella sp., assembly GCA_900545835.1. GTDB lineage: Bacteria > Actinomycetota > Coriobacteriia > Coriobacteriales > Coriobacteriaceae > Collinsella. The sequence continues at coordinate 14,226 of URBB01000003.1, forward strand.
AAGCTCATGTATGTCTGCGGCATCGTGGGTCTTATGTCCGTGGGCGGCATGATTGCTACGCTGATCGGCGCCACCACCCCGCTGCAGTTCGCTGAGGGTACCGTCGTGATCCAGGACATCCTGGACGGTATGATGCCCCAGATGATCTCCCTTGGCCTCACTGGCCTTATGTACTGGCTCATCAAGAAGAACGTCAACACCGGTTGGCTTCTCGTGATCGCCATCGTGGGCGGCATCGCCCTCTCCGCGGCCGGCATCCTGGCCTAGTTGCGACCAAGCGCCTAATCGCTTTCCCCCGGGGGGCTGCCTGGCATCCCATACCCCAGGCAGGCTTCCATCCCTAAATGTGTCAAAGGGACAGTTCCTTTGTCACATCCTCAACGGGCCGGCGACTCGGTCCAAATCACGGTAACCCTGCGAGCGCCCGGCAATGTGGCGCCGCAAAAATCGAAAGGAATGTGTCAGATGTACGAGATCGACCTTAACCTCCCTAAGCAGATCGTCGCTGACGTCCTGTCCAACCACGAGATCCACAGCGTCGCCTTCGTCGGCTGCGGCGCTTCCATGTCCGACCTTTACCCCGCCAAGTACTTCCTGGCCAACAACACGGACAAGCTGAACGTTCAGATCTTCACTGCTAACGAGTTCAACTACGACACGCCTTCCTGGGTCAACGAGCACACCTTCGTGATCACCTGCTCCCTCGGTGGCTCCACGCCCGAGACCGTCGAGGCCAACAAGACCGCCAAGAAGCACAACTGCCCGGTCGTCTCCCTCACCAACAAGGCTGGCTCCGCTCTGACCGTCGACGCTGACTACGTCATCGTTCACGGCTTCCACGCCAACTTCGCTGCCAAGTGCGAGAAGCCCGGCTACGCCATCGCTCTTGCTGTCGAGATCCTTCAGCAGACCGAGGGCTATGACCACTACGAGGACATGATCACCGGCCTCACCAACGTCTTTGAGCTCTGCGAGAACGCTGCTCAGTCCTGCAAGAAGCTCGCCAAGAAGTTCGCCGAGGACTTCAAGGACGACAAGATGATCTACTTCATGGCTTCCGGTGCCTCCGAGAAGATGGCTTATTCTCACGCCGCCTTCCTGTTCACCGAGATGCAGTGGATCGACGCCGCCGCCTACAACACCGGTGAGTACTTCCACGGCCCGTTCGAGGTTTCCACCGAGGGTAAGCCCTACGTCTTCTTCATGTCCGATGGCGCTACCCGTCCGATGGACGCCCGCGCCCTCACCTTCCTTAAGCGCATGGGCGCCAAGGTCGCTCTGATCGACTCCAAGGACTACGGCCTGGCTGACGCCGTGCCCGCGAGCGTCGTCACCTACTTCAACCCGCTGCTGCACCTCGCCGTTATGCGCGAGTACGGCAACCAGATCGCCGAGGCCCGTCAGCACCCGCTGACCATGCGTCGCTACATGTGGAAGCTTTCCTACTAATCACAAGTAAGTAGACCTTACGGGTTGATTGAGAGGGGATGGGGTTTGTGCCCCGTCCCCTTTTTGCTTTGGGGGCGTGTCTGTCGCGCCGCAAAACCCCAGATAAAACCTACCAAAATAAACCTGTCCCTTTTTGGCAGGTGGGAGGAGATGCGTATGATCAAAGCGGTGCTGTTTGATATGGACGGCGTGCTGGTCGATACCGAGTGGTTCTACAACCGCCGCCGCGTGGCGTTTATGGAAGAGAAGGGGTTTCACTTTGACGAGATCCCCGATCTTTCGGGGTCTAACGAACCGGCCATTTGGGAGGCACTGGTTCCCGACGATGTCGAGCTGCGCGAGCGCCTGCGCGTAGAGTACAAGCATGTCTACAGCCCGGTCCATCCCGTTCCGTATGCCGAGCTGCTCAACGAGCAGACGGCGCCGGTAATGCGTGCGCTGCACGAGCGTGGTGTGAAGTGCGCCATCGCGAGCTCGTCCTACCGTGAGCTTATCGACGAGTTGGTGGAGATTGCCGACATTGCCGACGTGCTGGACTACACCATCAGCGGCCACGAGTGCAGCGCGTTTAAGCCCGACCCCGAGATCTACCAGCGCGCCATGGAGGCGCTGGGCGTGGAGCCCGCTGAGTGCCTGGTTATCGAGGACTCGCCTTTGGGTATCGAGGCCGGCAAGCGCTCCGGCGCCCGCGTCCTGGCGCTGCGTCCGCACGAGGGCGTTAACCTCGATCAATCGCGAGCCGATGCCGTTATCGATAATTTGACCGACATTTTGGCCGCTTTGTAGTGTCAATCCGCCGCGAGAAGCACGGGTTCAAACGTTTTTTGCGGTGGATTGGCTCAATTTGGTTTCTATTTTGATCCGTTTGGCTTCGATTCGGGCTAAGTGAGTAGACTTTTTGGCGCAGGCCGAGCACAATGCATATCTTCCTTTGTAAAACCGCAGGTCACAGAGTTAGCGGTATTGGGTGTGCTCGGCAGATCGTAAAAAGTCTACTCACTTGTAATTTGGGCCTTTGGTCGTGGGGGTTGCTGGTCCCGTTTTGGTTGTCGAGGGAGGGCGAATTGAAGCGCCCTCGCACGCTCCGTGCTACAATCGCCGACATGCCTCACAACTAGATTTGCCTTCGAAAGGAGCCCGCGTGGCGAACGCCATCGATCAGCTCACGGACCGCGTGCTCATGCTCGGCCGTCTCACCATCGTCCGCCGCGCCATTACTGCAGTGGCGGTCACAATTTCCGCCGTTCTCCAGACATTTCTGATCCAGGCATTCATTCAGCCCGCCGACCTGCTTCCGAGCGGCCTCACCGGCGTCGCGGTCCTGCTCGATCGCGTTACCTCGCTCGGCGGCGTTCACATCGACATCTCGCTCGGTATGCTCGCGCTCAACATTCCCGTGGCGCTCCTATGCTGGAGCGGCATTAGCAAGCGCTTCGTCATCTTCTCGATGATGCAGGTCGTGCTCTCGTCGCTGTTCCTCAACGTCTTTCACTTCGCACCGTTTTTGGGCGACAAGATTATGCTCATCATTTTTGGCGGCGTGGTCTCGGGTCTGGGCGCTGCCATCGCGCTTAAGTCCGGCGCATCCACCGGCGGCACCGACTTTATCGCGTTATGGGTCTCCAACCACACGGGCAAGACCATCTGGGGCGTCATCTTTGGCTTTAACTGCTTTATCCTGGCGATCTTTGGTTTTATGTTTGGTTGGGACAAGGCGGCGTACTCCATCGTGTTTCAGTTTATTTCGACCAAGACCATTGACAGTTTCTATCGTCGCTACGATCGCGTGACGCTGCAGATCACGACGCGCAAGGCGGACGAGGTCATGACTGCCTACGTAAACCATTTTCAGCACGGCATTAGCTGCGCCGAGGTCGTCGGCGGATACAGCCGCGAAAAGATGTACCTGCTGCACACCGTTGTCTCGACCTACGAGAGCCAGGACATTATCAAGCTGGTGTGCGACATTGATCCCGGCGCCGTGATCAACGTGTTCCACACGCTCAACTTTGTGGGCGGCTGGTGGGGCGGTCATGTCGACGAGCCCATGCCCACGGCCGTACCCGATCCCGATAAGCCCGCACGCATGGCCAGCAGGCAGGCGCGTCTCAGCGAGCAGGACAGCCTGCAGCAGGACGACGGCAAGTAGGGTTTTGGCATTTTGCCGGCCCGGCGCAATCCTGTCTGCTTGAGCCTCCCGAAAGCCTCGCTGCTTTCGGGAGGCTCTCGTTTGCCCAGATAAAACCTACCAAAAAGAAGCTGTCGCTTTTTGGTAGGGAGGGTGTATCGTTTTATCATTATGAGGTAACATGAAACTAGACGTTATATACGTATTAGTTATTTCAATATTTCGATAAGAGTGATTAGATATGCCTGCGCCCAAAAATGCACCGCTTTACCAGCAGATTTACGACGAAATCAAGGATGCGATCGAGAAAGGTGTTTATGCACCCAAGGAGCGTATTCCGTCCGAGCTTGAGCTAGCCGAGCAGTACGACGTGAGCCGCATTACGGTGCGCCGCGCCGTCGAGGAGCTGTGCTCCGATGGCTACCTGGTTAAGCAGCAGGGCCGTGGCACCTTTGTCTCCACACCGCACATCAACCGCCAGTTCCACGCTTCGACGCTGCAGACGTTTACCGCGCTGTGTGCCGATAATGGCATGAAGGCGGGCGCGCATGTGGTCGATCGCCAGATTGTGCCGGCACGTCAAAACGAGATGGAGTTCTTTGGCCTGCAAAAGGACGCGCTGCTGCTGCATATTAAGCGCGTGCGTACAGCCGACGGCGAGCCCATCTTTGAGGAGAACATCTTTGTGCCGTTTGACGCCTACCGTGAGCTGTTGACGGCCGATCTTGAGGACAAGTCGATTTTTGCCGAGGTCGAGCGTGTTGGCGGAACGCCGATTGTCTCGGTTGGTTACCGCACGGTCGAGGCCGTTCGTGCCAATACCGAGCAGGCGGCCGAGTTGGGCATTGCCCCGCACGATCCACTGCTCAATCTGCGTGCCAGCTTTACCGGTCCCAATGGCGAGCCGGTTCTGATGGGTAAGCAGTACTACGTGGGATCGCGCTACGTTATGGTCATGTAAGTTACGCGGTTTTACCAAACCGCGTAACGGCTCGACGCTGCAAACGCCCCTAAGCGGCAATCTGACGTTCAATCGTCGGTCGCGTACCGAAGTACGCTTCCCTCCTCTTTCACGTCACCTTGCTCACTTAGGGGCGTTTTCGCTGACTTATGCTCAACCAGCGACGTTTCCGCGCTTGTCAAGATAGTCATTGGGGACGTTCTTAAACGGTCAGTCATTCAAGAACGTCCCCAATGACTACCCGCAGAATGAGCGTGGCTGACAGCCGGGCGACGCCGGTCCGCGTGGTGGCGTATAATCGGCGGCAGATGACTTAGACGTTAGGAAATCATGACCGATAGCATGCAGCAGATGGCGCTCGACACGCTCGGCGCCTATTTTGGCTACACCTCGTTTCGCCCGGGGCAGGACCGCATGGTGGATGCGATTCTTGCCGGCCGCGATGCGCTGGGCGTTATGCCCACGGGCGCCGGCAAGTCCATTTGCTACCAGGTGCCCGCGCTCATGCTGCCCGGCATCACCTTTGTGGTGAGCCCGTTGCTGTCGCTTATGGAGGACCAGACCCGCGCGCTGCTCGCGGCGGGTGCGCGCCCCAGTTATCTCAACTCCAGCCTTGCGCCGGCCCAGCAAAACACCGTGCTCAAGCGGGCGCGCGAGGGCCGCTATCAGCTTATGTACGTGGCGCCCGAGCGTCTGCTCGAGCCGCGCTTTTTAGCCTTTGCGCAGGAGGCCGCGGCGGACGGCGGCATTGGCGTGCCGCTCGTGGCCATTGACGAGGCCCACTGCGTGAGCCAATGGGGCCAGGATTTCCGTCCTGCCTACCTGCAGATTCGCGAGTTTATCGATGCGCTGCCGCGGCGCCCCATCGTGGCGGCCTTTACCGCCACGGCGACCGAGCGTGTACGCGCCGATATCCAGCAAATGCTCGGCCTGCAAAACCCGGCGACCGTGGTGACGGGCTTCGATCGCAAGAACCTCTACTTTGGTTGCGAAGAGATGGGCGACAAGGCCAAGACCGCGTGGGTGCGCGACTACGTGATCGCGCATTCGAGCGAGAGCGGCATCGTGTATTGCTCGACCCGCAAGACGGTCGACGCGCTGGCCGCGGAGCTTGCCGAGGCACTGGGCCCCAGCGGCATTCGCGTGGGCCGCTACCATGCCGGCATGGGCAACGACGCCCGCCGCCAGAGTCAGCGTGCCTTTATCGACGACGACATCCAGGTGATGGTTGCTACCAACGCCTTTGGCATGGGCATCGACAAGCCCAACGTGCGCTACGTGATTCACAACAACGTGCCCGAGAGCATCGAGGCATACTACCAGGAGGCGGGCCGCGCTGGCCGCGATGGCGATCCGGCCAGCTGTCACTTGCTGTGGAACGGTAACGATTTTCGTATGCGCCGCTTTTTGATCGACCGCGGCGATGCTGCCGATGAGGCACTCGACGAAGAGCAGCGCGCGTGGGCGCTCCAGAACCGTTATCGCCTGCTCAGCCAGATGGAGGGCTACTGCAATACCACCGGCTGCCTGCGCGAATACATGCTGCGCTACTTTGGCGACGAGGCCGCGGCCGTGCATGCCGCTGAGGCCGGTACGGGCAGCGCCGCCACGGACGAGGCCGAGGGCTGCGGCAACTGCAGTAACTGTCTCACGCAGTTCGAGGTCGAGGACGTCACCGATATGGCCCGCGCCGCCGTGCGCTATGTGGCCACGCGTCCCATGCGCTTTGGCAAGTCGCTGATCGCCGACGTGCTCCACGGCGGCAACACCGAGCGCATTCGCCAGATGCATCTGGACGAGGACCGCGGCTACGGTGAGCTGTCGAGCGAATCGGTCGGGCGCATCAAGGACATCATCGGGCAGCTGTGCGGTCGCGGTTATTTGGCCACCTCGCAGGGGCAGTACCCGGTCGTGGGACTGGGTCCGCGTGCCGGCGAGGTCGAGGACGAGGCGTTCGCCTTTACCGTTAAGCGCCGCGCGTCCAAGCGCAAGGCCTCGGCCCGCGCCCGCCGCGCCGTCGATCTGCTGCGCGAGGAGGCCGAGCTGGACCAGCACCCGCGCGTTGGCGACGATGCCGAGCTGTTCGAGCGCCTGCGTGCTCTCCGCAAGGAGATCTCGACCGAGCTGGAGATGGCGCCGTATATGGTCTTTTCCGACAAGGCCCTGCGCGGCCTGTGCCGCCTGCGTCCGCAGACGCGCGAGGAGCTGATCCAGGTCAACGGCATTGGCGAGAAAAAAGCCGACGCCTTTGGCGAGCAGTTTATGGCGGCGATTGAAGAATTTGAGTCCGAGCATGCGCGGGATGGAGCGTAACGATGGCATTCGACGATAAAACCGACCGCACTGACGTGCCCGCCGTGCCGCTGTACCAACAGGTCATGGATGACCTAAAGGGCGAGATCGCGCGCGGCGTGTACGCATCCGGCTCGCGCATTCCTTCCGAGATGGAGCTCGCGAAGTACTACGGCGTGGGACGCATCACCGTGCGCCGCGCCGTCGAGGAGTTGTCGCGCGCGGGGTATCTCAACCGCCAGCAGGGGAGGGGCACGTTTGTGTGCGCTCCCAAGCTCAAGCGCAAGATTCGCCAGAAGGGTGACGTCCAGAGCTTTACTGAGGGTTGTGCTGCCAACGACATGGTGCCGGGTGCGCGTCTGGTGTCGCGCACGGTGGTCGCGGCGACGCACGAGGATGCGGCGTTCTTTGGCGTGGAGCCCGGCTGCGAGCTTATCGTGGTCGAGCGCGTGCGCACGGCCGACGGCATCCCCGTCATGCTCGAGAACAACGCCTTTGTGCTGGCCGACCATCCCTATCTGCAGACGCTTGCCGACAAGGACCTCGCGGACAATTCCATCTTTGCGCTCGTTGCCGAGCATTCGGGCCGCGCGCCGCTCAAGTCCGACCCCTGCACCGTGGAGATTGCGCTTGCCGATGCTCAGGCGTCCTCGCTGCTGGAGGTGCCGGTCGGCGAGCCGCTCTTCTATATGGAGGCGTACTTTACCGACGAGGACGAGCGGCCCCTGCTGCTCGGACGCCAAAAGATCGTGGGCTCGCGCTACGTCTTCGACATCTAACGTCCACAGATAGAACAATATAGAACAAGTTTGGTGAAATGGCTTCACGGGCGTCGCCGTGCGTGCTATAAATAGGACAACATAGAATGACCGCAGGTACGAGCTGCCGTCGTTCAAAGCCGCCACACAAGGAGGAGCATCACCGTGAACGCACACGATCTGGTTCAGGAAATTATCGAGCGTAAGGGCAAGATTGAGAACGTCTTTTGGATCGCCTGCGGCGGTTCGATGATCGACCTGATGCCGGCCAACGAGCTGCTCAAGCGCGAGGCCACCACGTTTACCTCGACGGTCTACACGGCACGCGAGTTTTGCCTGATGGCCCCCAAGAGCCTAGGGCCGAAGTCGCTCGTTATTGCCTGCAGCCACAGCGGCAACACGCAAGAGGTCGTCGACGGCTGCGAGATGGCGCTGGCGGCCGGTGCCGAGGTCGTTGCCCTCACCGACTGCGAGGGCTCCAAGATCGACAACGGCAAGTGGACCACCTGGGTCTACCCCTGGGGCGAGGGCGTGCCGCAGGCCGAGGTGCCTCAGGGCATCGGCGCTCTGATCGCCGCCGAGCTGCTCGACCAGCAGGAAGGCTACGAGGCACTCGCCGACATGTACGAGGGCCTAAAGCAGATGGATGCGCTGCTGCCCGCCGCCCGCGAGAAGGTCAACGCCGAGCTGGGCGCCCGCTTTGCCGAGCTCTGCCAGCAGCACAAGTTCTTCTATATCCTGGGCTCCGGCCCCAACTTTAGCCAGACCTACGCCATGGCGATTTGCTCGCTTATGGAGATGCAGTGGCAGCACTGCTGCTACATCCACTCCGGCGAGTATTTCCACGGTCCTTTCGAGGCTACCGAGCCCGGCGTGTTCTACTTTGTGCAGCTTGGCGCGGGCGAGTGCCGCCCCATGGAGGAGCGCGCTCTTGCGTTCCTCAACACGCACACCGATACGATTATGGTGCTCGACGCGCTTGAGTACGGCGTGGGCGACGTGCCTGCCAGCGTGCGTTCGTACCTGGAGCCGATCTTCTTCTACGCGATGAGCTGCGAGCTGCGCGCCGCCCGCGGCAAGGTGTTCGACCACAGCCCCGAGGTTCGTCGCTACATGGGCATCGAGCAGTACTAGGTAACGGGAAAACCATTCACCTTCGATTCACAAGGGCGCTGCGTGAGTCGAAAAAGCGGGCTGCGCCGGGGATTTCCGGCGCAGCCCGCTTGGCATCGCGCTTAGATTCGCGAGGTGTCGCGGCAACCAACGCTTACTTTGCGTCGTAGGCCTCGGCATCCCACCAGTCGAGCTGGGCGATGTTGTCGCGGATGTGCTGGCAGCTCTTGTGGAAGCCCTCGAGCTCGTGCTCGGACAGGTCCAGCGTGTAGACCTCCTCGACGCCCTCGGCACCGATCACGCACGGCAGGGAGGTAAAGATGCCCTCCTCGCCATACTGGCCGGTCATAAGCGTGGAGGCCGAAAGCACGGCATGCTCGTTGTGCAGCACAGCGGCGCAGACGCGCGCGGCGGAGTTGGCAACGGCGTACTCGGTGCACTGCTTGCCCTGGTAGGTTACGTAGCCGCCCTTGCGTGCAAGCTCCTCGACCTCCATGTGGTCGAAGGCGTACTTGTCGGGGTTTTCGGCCTGAAGCTCGTTGAGGCTCTTGCCGGCGATGGTCGCGGCCTTAAAGGCAGCCAGCTGGCTAAAGCCGTGCTCGCCGATCATGTAGGCGTCGATGGACTTGGGGCTCACGCCAACCTTCTTGGAGATCTCGGTGCGCAGGCGGGCGGAATCCAGACCGCAGCCCGAGCCGATGATCTTCTTGGGATCGTAGCCGGTCAGGTGCCACAGCTCGGTGCACACGACGTCGCAGGGGTTGGAGATGCTCACGAAGATGCCGTCGAAGCCGGCGTCGACGATGCGCTTGGCAAAGGTGCGGGCGGCGTCGGTGGTAAAGAACAGCTCGCCGTCGCGGTTGCCGGCGGCCAGTGCGACCTTACCGGCGGCGTTGACGATGACGTCGCAGCAGGCCAGCTCCTCGTAGTGGTCGTAGCAGTTGACGATCTTGGTGTTGTACGGGACAAATGAAAGGGAGTCGCGCAGGTCCTGGACCTCGGACGTCACCTTGGCCTCGTTGATATCGCACAGGTACAGCTCATCGGCAATACCCTGCATGAGCAGGCTGTTGGCGACATGTGCTCCTACGTGGCCCTGGCCGACCACACCGATCTTACGCGTCTGGTACATATACGTATCCTTTCGGCCGAGTTTTTCGCGTCGAACCATTGTATCGTCCTGCTGCCACTTTGCTAGGCTAAAGCGCCGTAGATTTTTGGACATGCCTTAATCTCTACTTTTGGCTGTTTTGGACCACTGGCGGTGTCTCGGGGCGATGCACTCGCGTGGATGGGGCCGGTCGTTGTACCATAACTGCAACTGACTCGTAAGGAGCATCCATGCCCATTCGCATCCCCGACGCCCTCCCTGCCGCCGCGCAGCTCGAGAGCGAGAACATCTTTGTCATGACCGAGTACCGCGCGCTGCACCAGGACATCCGTCCGCTGCGCGTGCTCATCCTCAACCTCATGCCCACCAAGATCGCCACCGAGACGCAGATCATGCGCAAGCTCTCCAACACGCCGCTGCAGGTGGAGGTGGACCTGCTGCGCACCAAGACGCACGAGGCCACGCACGTGAGCGCCGGCCACCTGGAGACGTTCTACCGCACGTTCGACGACATCCGCGACATCCACTACGACGGCCTGATCATCACGGGCGCGCCGGTGGAACAGATGCCGTTCGAAGAGGTCGACTACTGGCCCGAGCTCTGCCAGATCATGGATTGGTCCACCACGCACGTGCACTCTACGCTGCACATTTGTTGGGGCGCGCAGGCCGGCCTGTACCATCATTACGGCATCCAGAAGTACGACCTGCCGGCAAAGGCGAGCGGCGTGTTCGAGCATTATCTGGTGAAGCCGCAAAGCCCGCTGGTCCGCGGCTTTGACGACCGCTTCTATGCCGTACATTCGCGCAACACCGACGTGCGCCGCGAGGACGTGGAGGCCGAGCCGCAGCTTGAGGTCGTGGCCGTGTCCGACGAGGTGGGCCTGTACATCGTCAAGTCGACCGACAGCCGTCGCTTCTTTGTCTTTGGTCACCCCGAGTACGATACCGACACGCTGCGCCTGGAGTACGAGCGCGACGTGAAGCGCGGCCTCAACCCTCAGGTGCCGGCGCATTACTTCCCAGGTGACGACCCCACCGCCGAGCCGCGCAACGTCTGGCGCAGCCAGGCTCAGCTGCTCTACACCAACTGGCTCAACTACTACGTCTACCAGACCACACCCTACGACCTGGCCCGCGCCGGCGAGGAACACTAGACTGCGGCTGTAGCTGTGGTTGCTGCTGCGGCCGTTGCTGTGCTCACGGCGTGACGAACGTGGATTTTCGGACACACGAGCGTGGATTTTCGGACGTTTACAAATCGAGCGTGGATAATCTCCCACTTTTGGCTCAAAACTAGGCTCAAAACGGGAGATTATCCACGCTCATTTTTTAGGCATGTAGATGCCGATGGCTCGGCTAAGCGACGGTGCGTGCAGAGGCAAAGTCGCATTTGGCGTAGTCTTGAATCTCGACGGGTTTTTCTTTCTGATAATCCGATGGACCAAGGCCTCAAAATGTGGAGACAGGGACCTCTCGACAACCGCCCTACCTGCAGATATAAGACATCAGCCTAAAACGTCCAAAACCGTCAAGCATTTGGTCAGCGCCTGGACGGTATTTGGTCAGACTTCGCATGAAACCGTCTGGTACGTTTGCGCCGTTCCAAGATTTGGGAGGCGACATGGGAAACATGACGGCGAATCAAAGGCTTGCAAGTCACATTAAAGCATGCGAACAGCAGATGAGCTGCGTGTACGCGCGCACGGCGGCGGAGGCAAAGCAGATTCAGCGGCGGGCGGAGGCGGGAAGTCTCGAAGCGGTCATGCCGGGGCTGTATGCGCGTCCGGAATACTGGTCCGAGCTCAAGTTTCGGCAGCGTTATCTGCATCGGGTGCGGGCGCTTGCGCAAAAGCACCCCGACTGGACATTTTGCTCCTATACGGCGGCTGTTATCTATGGCCTTTCGGTTTCGCATGCCAATTTGACGCACATCCATATCGCCGCGATGCCGGCCCAATCGACGACGCCGGGCTCTCAGGTCATTCGTCATCGCTATGCTCGTCAAACACGGGCCACCCAGATGGATATCGCCGTAACCGATATCGATCAAACGATTACGGATTGCTTGGTCGATGCATCGTTTGTCGAGGGACTGATCATCGCGGATTCGGCGCTCCATGAGCAACTTTTGTCGAAGGAGCATCTCGTTGAGACTGTCGACAAGCTTGGCCTGAATCGTCGCGGTGTTGTGACGGCGCGCAGGGTTGCACGATGTGCCGATGGGCTGTCGGAAAGCGGCGGCGAGTCCAAGGCGCGTGCCCTGATGATCGAGCGCGGCTGGCAGACGCCGGAGTTGCAAGTTGAGCTGTTCGACCCGGTTGAGCCGGGACGGCCGTATCGCGTCGACTACTTGTGGCGCGTGGGCGACCAGCTGATTATCGGTGAGTTCGACGGATTCGTTAAAAGCGAGAAAGCGGCGGAGGAGGGCAAGCTCGCAAAGGCGCAGTTCGATGAGCGTCAGCGCGAGTCGAGGCTTTCGCTGCTTGATAATTGCAAGATCGTGCGCTTGTGCTGGGATGATCTAAGGGATCCGACAAAGCTCGATCGCAAGCTCAAAGTCGCCGGCGTGCCGCGTGCGTGCTGAGGCAGTTGCAAGGCGTTTGGCTGCACGGGCGTGGAAAATCAGACGGACGAGCGTGGAAATCTGGACGTTTGTTGAATGAGCGTGGATAATCTCCCATTTTTGGCTCGTAAGGGGGCCCAAAGTGGGAGATTTTCCACACTCATCTTGCGGGTGCGAAACAGCGGCGATTAGGCGCTGATGATGTGGGGTAGCGGCAGGTCGTGAGCGTCGGTGGGAACGCGGTCGACACGCTGCTCGTCAAAGGCGATGCCGATGATTTGGCATGCGGGCGAGAGCGTGGGCAGGTAGCGGTCGTAGCAGCCGCCGCCGTAGCCCAGGCGCGCGCCGGTTTGGTCGAAGGCCACGAGCGGCACAACAATCATGTCGAGAGCCTCGGCAGGCACGATGGGGAAGCGGTCGCTGTCGATGTCCGTGGCCGCAAAGGCCCGCGTAGGGTGGGCGATAAACGGGGCCTCGGACGCATCGCCGGCAGAGACTGCCCGCATGCACATGCGCTGGCCGCATGCGGCGGCGTCGCTTGCCGAGAGCATGCACGGATAGGCCACGCGCCAGCCGCGTTTGGCGGCCGCAGCGACAAACGCGGCTGGGTCGACTTCGGAACCCATCGCGGCATAGACGGCAACGGTGTGCGGTGCCGCGGCACCCAAGCGATCCATCAGTTCAACAAGCCGCGCGCAGATAGCGGCTGACTTTGCCGCCCGCACATCCAAATCAAGAGCATCGCGCCGAGCAATCATCGCCCGTCGCAACTCAGCCTTGTCCATCCCAGTCTCCTCTAGCAAACCTGCCAAAAAGGGACAGGTTTATTTTGGCAGGTTTTATCTGGGCAAACGCGATATGGGCAGTAAAGTCACCGCAAATTTGCCTGTGAACTGCGCCCTTTGTGGTTGTTTGGGCCTGTGCGTTAATGCTATAACGCCGCAGCGATCGCCTCAGTCACAAACTTATTGAGTGACTCACCCTTCTTTGCCGCTGCCAGCGCCGCTTGCTTGTGGAGCTCAGAGCCCGTTCTTACGTTGAACGACCCCTTAAAAGCCCGCTCGGGTTCCTTGCCCTTCTCGGCGCAAAACTCAAGGTAATCGTCGACGGCGTCGTGGAAGCACTGCTCCACTTCTTTAACCGTGGAGCCTTCAAATACGATTGCGTCCCTAATGCCGGTGACCATGCCAGTTAGCACATGTTGCTCGGCATCGAACTCGACTGGGGCGAAATAACCCTTGTATGCCAAAACGTTACTCATGACTACCTCCGACATCTTGCAGAAATCGAACGATGTTTCGAATGGTCCCCGCTGTCAATTCGTCAGATGGATGTGGCGCGTGCATTACGAATATCCTGCCATCTGATGGCCTGTAGAAGCGAACGCGCGATCCGGATGCCTTGCCTTTGTTGTCCATTTCAAAGCCATATGAAGCCATGACTTTTAAAAAATCGGCATACCGATACGTCGAAGGGCAGCTAAGCAGTTGGGCGATGAGTTTATCGGTCCGCGTTATCCCGCCTCACATTCTGCAACTATATCCTAGTTGCAATTTAAGTCCGATGCAAGCATCCCTACTATAGAACATGTGTACGTATAGAACAAGTGTTCGAACCACCACAAAGGTGCCTGCCCCCTTTGTGGTGGTTTGGCTCCCGCTTGGCTTTGTTGCGCAACAAGGGCTGCATTTTTGGGTTTACCTTCATGGTGGAAGGAATGAACCGAAAGGAGCTCGCCATGTTTTGTCGCTCGTGTGGCACGCCGCTTGTCGACGACGCCCTCTTTTGCCCCGTATGCGGCGCGCCCGTAGCACCCGACCAGGTCGCGGCCACGCAGCAACCCCAGCCTGCCACGCCCGCTCCTGGGCAATACGTGCCCGTGCAGCAGCCCGTGCGGCGCAAGCGTTCCAAGAAGCCCCTCATCGCCCTTGCCGCGGTGCTTGCCGTGGCGGCGGGTGTCGGCGGTGGCGCGCTGTTCTACTTTACGCAGATCGCGACCACGCCTATCGACGAGAAGACCTTCCCGGACAGCGGCATGCGTGCGCTTGTCTCGACCAAGTACGACACTAACGGTGACGGCCGCATCTCACACGACGAGGCCAAGGCGGTGACATCGGTCGAGCTGGACGGCGTCGCGTCGACGCAGGGCCTGGGCAAGGTGCTCCCCAACGTTACCAGTGTGGAATACGGTGGGGACAAACTCGTCAACCTGGACCTCTCGGGTTGCGGCGACCTTAAAACCGTCGAGCTTAACTCGGCGAGCAACGTCACCGTCGTTAACCTGGACGGTTGCGACAACATCGAGAAGCTCGACCTTTCAAATGCCGGGGAGCTCAAAAGCGTCGATCTTTCGGGTAAAAAGAAGCTCGCCACGTTGGCACTGCCGCAGGATACGAAGGTTGGCGGCATTAAGGACACGCAGCTCGACGAGCTGTGGCTGCCGGTGTCCTACGAAGGTACCGATAAATCGGACCAGTACGGCGATATCTACGAGATCGAGCGTGACGAGAACGGTTATGTCACGGGCTTCACGTCTGCCGTCAAGCAAGGTGGCGGCGTAAGCTACAGCGTTGAACATGACGAGACGCATCGTATCTCTGAGATTGAAGAAGATCTGGCGGGCGGCTATGTGAACATCAACACGTTTACGTACGACGCCGACGGCAACGTCACGCGCATCGACTGCGATGCCGACATGAGCGATTCGTCGAGCACCACGACGTTTACCTACGACGCGGACGGAAACCTGATCAACAAGACGACCCATGCGGGTTACGGCGAGAGCGCGAGCACGTATATTTATCAGAACGGCAACATGGTGACCAACACCGATACCAGCCCGGCCAATCCTCGGACGGTCGTGTATTCGTACGGATACGACAAGGATCGCGTGACGTCCTTTACGCTGGACTGCCAGGGCGACACGGTGGGAACTACGTGGACGATCACCGCGGGCTACGAGTATGACAAGGACGGCAACATTTCGCGCATCTCACCTGTGGCCTATGACTCGCACGGCAACGATTACGGCTCGCTGAACTCGTATGCCGCGGTGGATTATTCGTACAGCGACGGAAAACTCGACAGGATCGATTCCGAGCGCGGCGGCTATGCGGAGTTCTATTTCGACGAGCGCGGCAATCTGACGTCGGTCGACGAGTATGCCGGTCGCGGTTCGGATGCCGAGTTTGAGTTTGAGCACGAGGTCGAGTACCAGCGCTACTTCTGCAACAAGCACGAGAAGAACAAGCCGGAGGAGTGGATTCGTCTGGATACAGAGTACGACGTCGACCAGGGTAGCTGGAGCAACGATTCCGACTATGGTCGTGAGCGCTTTGCAACCATGTACAAGCTCGATCCGCTGGCGGCCAGGCTGAACCCGTTTATCAAGTAGCGGCCCACTCGCAAACCACCACAAAGGTGCCTGTCCCCTTTGTGGTGGTTTTGCTTGGCTGTGGCTAGGCCAGCAGGTCGATGACGTTAAAGCCGGCGTTGCTCTTGGCGATGACGTCGCGGCCGCCAAAGACGCAGGTGGGTGACTCGGCTGCGATGCGCGTTACGTCGGCGCCGAGCGAGCGAAGCTCACCGGGCGTGGCGGCGAGCATCTGGGCGCGGCGCTCCTCGCGCGCATGCGGATCGAGCCCGGCCAGGTAGGTCGTGTTGCGGCGCTTGGTGAGCGCGTACGGCTTCACCGGCGCGTCCATGCCGCTCACGCAGCTCACGATAAAGCCCTCAAAGGCGGCCTCGTCGGGATCAAAGCTGCCGAGCCATTCGCCCGCGCGCGCCACGCGCTCAATCGAGGGGTCGATTGCCGGGTCGCGGTAGGTGTAGAACGCCGCCTGACGCTCGCCGGCCGCGCGGAATCCGCAGCCGTACGCGCCGCCCTTAACGCGGATCTCGTTCCACAGATAGTCGTAGGAGAGCGCGTTGGCGGCAACCGCCCAGGCGCCCGTCACGTCGATGCCCAAGCGACGCGGGTCGCACGCGCTTGCCGCAAAACAGATGTCGCTGGGGATGACAAAGGCCTCGTGGCGGTCGCACGGCGTCGGCACCACGAGCGCGTTGCGGCCGGCATCGGCGCCGTCGCCAGCGCCCAGCTCCAGGTCGCCCGCGGCGGCCCAGTATGCGTTAAAGTCCTCGTCGCTGCCGGTAAAGCTCGCCAGGCAGCCATCGGCCACAAAGATGCGGCCTGCCAGCTCGGCAAGCTTGGTACGCAACCCGTTCACGCGCTCGTCAAAGTGGTCGAGCAGGTCGCGCAGGAACAGATAGAAGTCCACGCCCGAAAGCTGCTCGCGCACCACGGCCGAAGGCGAGCTGTAGCTCATCGCGCGACCGAGCGCCGCCGAGTGGCCGTTGTTGATAAAGCCCTGCTCAAGCCCAATGCGAATCTGTGTGAGCACGTCGCGCACGCGGTCGGCGTCGGCATCTGCCAAAAGCGTGCTCGACCATACCTCGCGCGGCAGACTCGCCAGCGCATCGATCTTCTCGGACAGGGCGCCGGCGCTCACCAGCAGGTAGGGGCGCACGCCGTCCACTTCGGGCTGCGTCATGACCTCGGTCGTAAAGCTCAAAAAGCCGAGCTTGCCAGCGAGCAAGTTGTCGAGTTCCTCGGCCGAGTGCTCGCGCGTGGGCAGCTGCTTAAGCAGGCGGCAGAGCAGTGTCACATAGGGCAGGTCCTCAAACGCGACGCAGTTCAGGTCGAAATACTGCATGGCGTAGGCCAGACGGTTGGTGGGGATGCCGTGGCGCAGGCAGGGGATGGGCACGGTCGTGTCCACGATCAGTGGCGGCTCGGGGCGCGCCTCGCCAATGTCGGACACGCGCAGGCGCGGCAGCGTGGCCTTGGCCTCGGGTGTGTCTTCCGCCTCCTGCGCGGCACGCAGCGCGGCCGTGCGCTCGACCACGTCGGTCAGCTCGGCATCGGTCATGGCATCGCGCTTGGCTGCCAGCTCGGCGGCCTCGGCGCCCTCTGCACCCTCGGCGGCGTCCACCGGCACCAGCTCGACCAGTGCCATGTGGTCGTTTTCCAGCACCAGCTCGCGCAGCAGGTCCTCAAAATAGCTGCCGTCCAGCTCGCTACGCAGCTCCTCGTACACCGGGCCGTACTTGAGCGCCAGCGTCGCGGCGTCGTCATCGTAGAGCCAGGTGCTCAGCGCGTCGCACGCAATGGCCACGCCGTCGGCGATGCCATAGTCACGCTGGCGCAGGTCGTACTCGTTGCTGCTGATGATGGCTTCCAGACGCTCGCGCGGAACTCCGTGCTCGCACAGGTCGCGGCAGGCGTCCTGGAACACGCGACGCAGCTCGCGCGCCACACCGGGCTGTGCGTTTTGCAGCATGATGAGCTCGTAGGGCTGCAGGCTCTCGGCCGCGGTGTAGCTCACCACGTTGCCGCCCAGGCCGGCGGCCAGAATGGCCTTCTTAACCGGCGCTTCGTTGGAGCCCAGCAGCGCCTCGAACAGGATATCCGCCGCGATCGTGCGCTTGCGGTCGAGCGCGCTGCCCAGCACAAGGCCCAGGCCCACCAGGGCGTTCTCGGGTGTGGTGGCCATCTCGATGCGCTTGTACTCGCAGGTCACGGGCGCCTGCGCGTCCAACGGATTGGGCGCCAGCGTGGACGGGTCCTCGCCGGCGGCAACGGCAGCGTCCATGCGGCGGCTCGCGGCACTCGGCTGCGACAGATAGCGCTCGTCCAAAAAGGCCAGTGCGCGGTCCACGTCCAGGTCGCCGTAGAGCGTGATGTAGGAGTTGGAGGGATTGTAGTGTCGCGCGTGCGTGTCCAGGAACTGCTCGTAGGTGAGCGCGGGAATCGCGCGCGGGTCGCCGCCGCTCTCGTGCGCATAGGCGGTGTCGGGATAGAGCGCGGCGTTGACGGCATCGTCCAGCACGCTCATGGGATCGGACAGCGCGCCCTTCATCTCGTTGAACACCACGCCGTTATAACGCAGCGTGCCCTCGTGCAGGCTCGCGGCGCTGCTGTCGCCGTCGCCCTCCGGCAGGTCCAGTTCGTAGTGCCAGCCCTCCTGCTCAAAAATGGTGGGCTTGGTATAGATGGCCGGGTTGAACACCGCGTCCAGGTACACGTCCATCAGGTTGTACAGATCCTGCTCGTTGGTGGTGGCAACGGGGTAGATGGTCTTGTCGGGGTAGGTCATGGCGTTGAGGAACGTCTGCATGGAGCTCTTGATCAGGTCGACAAACGGCTCCTTGACGGGAAACTTGGCCGATCCGCACAGCACCGAGTGCTCAAGAATATGGAACACGCCGGTGGAATCGGCCGGCGGCGTCTTAAAGCCAATGGCAAAGGCCTTGTTCTCGTCGTCGCACGCCAGGTACAGCAGGCGAGCGCCCGAGGCAGTGTGTCGCAGCACGTAAGCGTCCGAGTCGAGCTCGGGCACGGTCTCGCGGCGCTCGACGGCAAAGCCGTGGCAGGTAGTGCCGGGCACCAGCAGTGCAGCGGCTGCGGCGCGCGGGTCGGTTGAGGTGGTGGGCATATGCAGTCTCCTTTGACGCCCCAGCGGGGGCGAATCGAGTCGAATCCTCGAGAGTATACCCATATGGGGCCGCGGCTCTGCGGCGAACTGAAGACGATGCTGGCGGATTGGGCAAAGGCCCTGCGTGACCGCCGCGCGAGCGTGGAAACTTGGACACTCGCCAAACGAGAGTGGATATTCGGACGGACGAGCGAGGATTTCCGGATACCTATCGAACGAGAGTGGATATTTGGACGGAATTTGCCGCAAAAGCCCCAAAAACCGTCCAAATATCCACTCTCGATATCCGACCGTCCGAAAATCCTCGCTCGTCCATCACTCGCGTATCTCTCGTCCCTCATTCGTCTCTAATATGAGAGATGACAGGAAGATGAGAGAAAAATATGAGAGATAACTGAGCAGCAAAGAGACAGGCAATCATGGTATTGTCTCAATACCAATTGTTCTACCAGCAAAAATATGTATAAATGAAGCAAATGGTAGACATTCCATCTCTATCTATCCCTTATCTCTAAGCCGAGAGATAGAGAGATAGATGAGAGATAATTTCGAGAGATAAGTGAGAGACGAGGGAAATCTATCCGCGGCATTCTCCGCAGGACCGAGCGAAAGGACGTGCAGATGAACGAAAACGAGCTGACCGGTCTGCTTGAGTCTTTAAGGCGTATGGGCTCGGATGATCTTAACGTCGAAGTGAAGGAGAGCGCCACGACGCTTTCCCGCGATGTGTGGGAAACGGTGAGCGCATTCGCGAACACTGCCGGCGGAATCATCGTGCTCGGAGTGAGTGAGCGCGCAGGTTTTGTCCCGGTTGAGAACTTCGAGACCGAGAAAGTGCTCAACCAATTTGTGTCAGGCATGGGTGATGCGGGCGGTCGAGGAAAGCTGGCCAATCCGCCTAAATACACGATCGAGCGAGTGGAGCTTCAGGGCGTCATCGTTCTCGTCATTACGATTGAGGAGCTCGATCCGTCGAGCAAGCCCTGCTATGTCATAGAGCGGGGCGCCCAGGGCGGCAGCTACAAGCGCATCGATGACAAAGATGTCCCGCTTTCGTCGACCGAGGTTTTGGCACTGCCGTCATATGAGCGGACGAGTCCTAGCGATCGCGATGCGGTGCCCGGCACGAGTGTGGGCGATCTCGACGAGTCGCTGGTCGCCCACACGATAGAGCGTGCCTATTCGTTGACGCCTCGAGCGATGCGCGGTGCGGCGGACAAGAAGACAAAGATGGAGCGTCTGAATTTCCTCGACTTCCAGGGCAATGTTACCAAGGCCGGCCTCCTTGCCGCGGGCGTTTACCCTCAGCAGTTCTATCCCAAGCTCTTCATTGACGTGGCTGTCCATGCGGGAACTCAGAAGGGCATGGCGGGGTCGCTGAGGTTCATGGACCGCACAATCTGTGAGGGAACGTTGGGCGAAATGATCTCGGATGCCGTCGCAGCCGTCGCCAAGAATTTGCGGCGAACCTCGACCGTCCAAGGCGTCTCGCGTGTCGACTCGCTTGAGATTCCCGAGGAGGTTCTGCGCGAGGCAATCGCCAACGCCGTAATCCATCGAGAATACGGGGATCGGTTCTGTGGACAATCGATTGCCGTCGACGTCTTTGACGATCGTGTCGAGGTGACGAATCCTGGCGGCCTTTACGGGGGAAAGACTCGCGAGAACTTGTTTGACGGCAGCTCCCGATGCCGTAACGCGACGCTTGTGAAGCTCATGTCGATTGTCCCGCTGCCGGATGGCGCAGGTTCGCCGGCTGAGGGCAATGGCTCGGGCATCCCGATGATGATCGATGCCATGCGCGCGCATGGTCTGGCCGAGCCCCTGTTCTGCCCGGGGTTCGATCGGTTCAAGGTCGTACTTTACCGTTCAAAGATCGAGCCGGTCGATCATGGCGGGGGCTTAATTGTGACGGCACTCAAACACTACGGCGAGCTGGGGACGCGCGAGCTGGCAGAGCACACAGGGCTCACAATTTCCCAGGTTAGGTCGCGCGTCAACGCGCTCATTGCTCAAGGCGAGCTTGAGCCCACGGCGCCGGCGACGAGCCGCAACCGCAAGTATCGACTGTCGGAGCGCGTGGGATAGATGCGTTAGTGGACGAGGCGACCCAATAATCGACCCTCGATTGGCGTCCATTAAGGTAAAGCGGTTGTTGCCCAGTCGACGGTGATGCTAAAGACTCGGCTTACGCCGGCATGGCCCCGAACCCGTCTGTCAAGAACAGCCTAAGAACCAGCTTGATGACATTTCCCGGTTTGACTTCTGCCGCGTCAAAGACGTGGCGCTCGGCGAGCTCGCTGCAGTATGCATAGATGTCGCGGATAAGGTCCGCGCCCGAGAGCGTAAACATGTAGCCTGCGTCCGAAAGCGCATTGGGCGCGGCAGGCAACTTGGCCATGTGACAGAACGTTTGCAGGTCGGGCGCCATAACGTTCTGGTAGTCGAGGTGGCCGTTGGCATCCTGCGCGGCAACCTCCAATTGGCGCACAAAATCCAGCGCCGCCGCTAACACAAAGCTCGGCGTAGGCGCATTGACGTCCTGAGTGGTCGCCACAAGCCTGCCCGCCGCCTGCGTGACAAGCCAAGCGACCTCGCGCTGGCAACGCACGGCCTTGCGCGTAACCGGCTTGATGGACGAAGAAGAAACGCTTCCCTTAGGCGGATTCGAAACAGCCACAAGAACCTCCCATGAACGACCCGGCCCAACAAGCCCGGATGAAACACGTGCTACATCAGTATACAGGGAAGTGGGGTAGCGGGGTACAAGCGCGCCAGCGGCAAACCGAGAGCATCAACGATGTGCCGATCGCGGAATGAGATCTCGTAATAATTGACTCTCGGCCATATTATTGAGGGGCATGACTCGCGTTCGTATGGTTGTAGGTGCTGGCGATGAACGACATTGACCTTGCTGTTCCGTTGATGGATGGACCAAGCTATGACCGCGCCTGCAGTCTCGTGCCTTCCGAATACGTTGAGGCATGGGAGTGGTTTCTGGGTGAGGAACAGCGCGGCGGCGTTTGGACCAGCCTTCCGCACCACACCAAGGAAGATAGTCCTCAGTATCAGTACCGTTTGAGAATTGGCTCGGACTTCTTTCCCGTAACGCGGGATTCAGGGATCTTCTGGCCGGGCCAGGATCGGGTGAAGCAAGATCCCAATAAGATCTTTGCGCTTTCGGTCCATAACTCTAAAAAGAGCTTCTACACCGATGTGCCTCCGCTCTATTTAGATGACGGTACGTGGGTCATTAAGTATTCGGTCCAAGCGCCGGGTACCGTTGGTTTTCGAGACCAGAATTACAACCGTAAAATGCTCAACTGCATGGGATGTGGCGTTCCAGTCGGAGTCATATTTGCAACCGAGGTGGGCTATAAGGTGCTCGGCCTTGCGTTTGTTGAGCGGTTCGAGCCCGAAAATGGATGGTTTGTTCTGCACGGTCCTGTTCATAAAGGCGGACCGGACCCTCGTTTTGCGCCCGACATGAGTTATCTGAAGCACATGCCCGTCGATATTGAGTTTGCCGGACAGGGTACGACCGACGACGAAAAGGTCCGCTATGCGTTAAGGCGCGAGCGATTGGGGCAGCAATGGTTCCGCAAGCAGCTCGTTGCCGCCTATGATGGCCGTTGCGCGGTGTCGGACTGCGGCGTCAGTGAAGCTCTGGAGGCTGCACATATCGAGAATTACTCGGGACCCAAATCGCAGGTTGCCAGCAACGGTATTCTGCTTCGGCGCGATCTTCATTCCCTATTTGATGCTCACCTGATTTCGTTTGAGCCTGTTTGCGGCGAATATCGGCTGTGCGGATCGTACCTGCTGGATAAGACCGGCTACGCTTCCTTTGCGGGTGCGACGCTAAGGCAGCCGAATGAGCGTCAGTGGCGACCCAATACGGTGTTTCTTGAGGCCCATCGCATTGAGTTCGATCGCTCGGAAAAGAAGCGTGAAAAGGCGGGGCTTCTGCCGTATTAGCGTATTTGGCTTTGGCATTCTTTGACGATCGTGTTGTTTGATCGGATCGCGTGGCGATGCAATCTCGCGCATGCCCGCCGGTGCATGCTCTTCCTGTTTTGTATAGCGAGAGGGGAGCGTGTATGAGCTGGCGAGGCGATATTGCGATGGGGAAGTACGGAAAACTGCCGTGTGCCCTTATAGACAACAATATGTTTCCGAGCGTAGAGGTTGATTGCGCGTCGTTTGTCGTCACCTGCCCTTGCTGCGGCTCGCAAATACCGTGTCTCGACATTCGGTTCATCGATGCGCGCGACAGGTTCAGCGACGAAGTGAGAAAACAGACAGGCGTTCATATGCCGGTGTATCCGGAGAAATGCCCTGTTTGTGGCCTCGATATCGTGTACGACGCCGGCGACGAGGGATAGGTGATGCGGAGGAGCTGACTGTGAAGGCCTCTCCGTCCCTACAAATAAATCCCCTCACCGAGCTGCTTGTGGAACTCGGCGTGATGGTCGCGTGCCCAGGTAAAGAGCGCCTGGTCAAAGTCGGTACGCGTGGCCGGGACGCCAAAGACGCCGGCAACTTCGACGCGTATAAACTCCAGTGCCGGCAGCTTGTTGATGGCAGTGAGGGCAAACGGGGACGAGGGCTCCTCGAACAGATAGCGGCTGCCTTGCAGCGCGTCGCAACTGGTGCACGTGTTGCCGAGCGACGGGGCTTTGGAGGCTCGCGCGCCTACGGGCTTGTAGCCGCAGCGCTTATAAAGGTAGTCGCGGATCTCGCCCGGCACGCAGCCAAGAGCGGGCACGATGGCGAGTGCGTTGGCGTTGGCCGTGTCGATGGCAATGTGCCCGGCTTCGTTGGGCGCGTGCGCGATGGCGATGCTCTCGTCGTTATCGGCTCGATAGGGAATGCCGAAGGCCGCGACCGAGGTCTCTTTGTGACACTTCCAGCACTCGCGCTTGCCCAGTACTAGATATATATACGGCGCAGAGGGGTCGGATCGGTCAATACCAGGCAGCCACTCGGCAAAGGGCTCGGGGTTGACGCCGCTGGGTACATACCAGATTTTCTTGGTCCGGTCCCATTTGGCGCCCAACGCCTTGGCTTCTTCTTTGTGCGAAAAGGGAACATCGAGCTCGGTGCGCATGGTGGCTCCTTGGTGCTGCAGGTGTAAGTGGCTCAAGGATACCGCAGGGCGCAGACATCGTGGCGTTTTGCCGAGAAGCTGTGGTGCGGACTGATTGGTTATACCGATGGATAGATCGGCAAGTAGATGGTCGGCTTTTGGCCAGTTGGGCGGTTGGAGCTGCCAGCGGATTTGGCGACATAAAACAAAACAGCCCAGAGACATAGCCTCTGAGCTGCGAACATTTGGTGGGCGTTAGAAGATTTGAACTTCTGACCTCTTCCGTGTC
>URBB01000004.1 GCA_900545835.1 uncultured Collinsella sp.
AAAGGGCGGAGGCGGGGCATGCCCCGCCTCTTACACCACATCTCTGTGCGCTACCGAGGTCTATCGAAATTACTTCATTTTGTCTCAAGGTTGAGCCAAATTAGCGTACATCTGTTGCGCAAAATGAGCAAAAATGGCTTCATGAAATGTCTCTATTTTCATGTCAGTACTCATCTTTACCACTTTTTGACCACAGGGACATCTACCGCGCGAAATCGATATGTCAAATCTGCCAAAACGGCCCATAACAAAAAAGCTCCCATTGCTGGGAGCTCTTTCATTCAATGGTGCGGGCGAAAGGACTTGAACCTTCATGGGGTTGCCCCCATACGGACCTGAACCGTACGCGTCTGCCAATTCCGCCACGCCCGCGTGCAGGAATTAGAATAACGGAGCGCCACCACGAACGCAAGAACTATTTTTGAAAAAGTTTGCAGGCATTCTCCCAAGCGGCTTGCGCGATTGTTTCGGCGTCCTCACCAGTGCGATCGACACGGTCGTTAACCAGCGCGTTTGCCGTAATGGAGATCATTGCGGGCTCGCATTCAAGACCGCGAATGGGCTCCGGAGCCATATACGGGCAATCCGTCTCGAACAAAATTCGATCGAGTGGGGTTGCCGCGAATGCCTCGCGCACGTCGTCGTTGCGCTTAAAGGTGGCCGCACCACCATAGGCGATATAGCAGCCCAGCTCCACAAAGCGCTCCATCGTAGCGCGGTCCTCGCCAAAGCAGTGCAGCACACAACCGGCCTGGGGCACGCCCACCTCACGAAGCACGTTGTAGGCGTCCACGTGCGAGGTGCGCTCCTGGTCCGTGTCCTCGTGACGCAGATGCAGCTCCACCGGCACGTTACGGCACACGGCAAGCTCGAGCTGGCGCGCCATGCAGTCAATCTGCACGTTATGGGGTGCCGGCGCGATATCGTCGTCATAGTCCATGTGGTAGTCCAGGCCAATTTCGCCGATACCGGCGCACAAAGGGTCATCGAGCGCGGCAACGACCTGCGCGTGAATGTCGTCGGTATAATCCGGCGCGCCATAGGGGTGAACGCCAGCGAGATACTTGATCTGCGGAATATCCCGCATCGGCAAAATCTCGCGCACGAGCCAGTCACTATAGTCCGTCACGCTGCGCTTGTCGGCGATGGGGTCGAACATCGTCACCAGCAGGTCGACGCCCGCGGCTTTGGCGCGCACGAGCGTCTCGGGCACTTCTTTGCCCCAGAACGAAAGCAGATGCGCATGCGTGTCGGCAAGCGGTGCCAAGGGCACGGGACAAGCAACCGTCTTCTTTTTCTTAGTAAACGTCACGCGCTCGGCATCAGGCATCATGGATTAGCTCCTGGGCCAGACGGATAAAGTCGGCAACGTCAAGCGTCTCGGCGCGCGTGGTGGGCGCGATATCGCAAGCCACAAAGGCGGCATCGAGCACGTCCTTGGCAAAACCGTTGGCGCTCATGGAATTGCGGATGGTCTTGCGACGCTGAGCAAATGCAGCGTCGATCACGCGGGCCACAAACTCGCGATCGAGTCCCTCGGGCACCACGCCGTCAACACGGTCGATACGCACGACGGCCGAGTCCACGTGCGGCGCCGGCATAAAGCAACGCGGCGGCACCTCAAAGCGACCCGTAACCTGCGCATACAGGCCGAGCTTTGTCGTGTAGCCGCCATAGGTCTTGTTGCCCGGCGTTGCGGCAATACGATCGGCAACCTCCTTTTGCACCATGACGACGGCGCGCTTGAGCGCGGGCATCGTCTGGAAGAACTGCAGGATGATTGTCGCCGCCACGTTATAGGGCAAGTTCGCGACAAACACCGTGGGTTCACCACCGGCGGCCTGCTCAATCTGCTCCGGCGTCACTTTGAGCGCGTCGCCCATGATAAAGCGGAAGTTGGCATAGTCAGCGGCGTGAGCATCGAGCACCGGCTCGAGCTCGGGATCTGCCTCAATCGACGTAACGCACGCCGCCTCCTGCAGCAGGGCCAACGTCAGCGTGCCGCAACCCGGGCCGACCTCGAGCACGCGCTCATCGCCCGCAAGCTCAGCGAGCTCACAGATACGTTCGATCACATGGTTGTCGATCAGGAAGTTCTGGCCCAGGCGATGCTTGGTCGCAAGGCCAAACTCCTCTAGCAGCTCCCTAGTTGCCGTGGGGTTTGCCAAAGGCGAAGTTGTCATGGTTGCCTCCTTAACATGGTGGCTGCATCGTAAAGCAAAAGGGCATGGACCGTTGCGGCCATGCCCTTACAGCTAAACAGCAAATTGCCGATATGGCGCTCGCGCGGTCTCTACGCCAGACGCGGGAACAGCGGATCGCCCTTCTCGACGGGCTGACCGCCGGCAAGCAGGCCCCAAGTGCAAATGCCCTTGAGGTCGTCGCTCGCGGCCTCGCCCTCACAGGACAGACGGCGCAGGGCCTCGGCAGAAGTCTGGGGCATGAGCGGCATCAGCAGGTGAGCGGCAATGCGGATGGCCTCGAGCAGGTTGTAGATCACAAATGCCAGCTCGTCAGCCTTGGCCTCGTCCTTGGCAAGTGCCCAAGGCTCGGAGTCCTCGATGTAGTGGTTGGCGGCGTGGATGAGCTCCATGACCTCGTCCTTGGCTCCACCGTAATCGAGCACGTCCATCTTGGCCATGTAGCGGTCGACCAGACCATCGGCGATCTTTGCCAGCGGGTTGTCGAACGCATCGAACGATGCGGGCTTGGCGGGCGCGCAACCGTCAAAGTACTTGCCGCTCATGTTGAGCGAACGCGAGATAAGGTTGCCCCAGCTGTTGGCCAGGTCGGCGTTGTAGACCTGCTCCATGCGATCGAAGCTGATGGCACCGTCGGTACCGGGGACGACGTCGGTCATGAAGTAGTAGCGATAGCCCTCGACGCCCAACATGTCGATAACGTCCTGCGGAGCGATGGCGTTGCCGCGGCTCTTGGACATCTTCTCAGCCTTGCCGGTCTCGGCATTGCGCACGGTCAGGAAGCCGTGGGCAAAGACGTGCTCGGGCAGGGCCTCGCCGATGGCCATGAGCATGGCGGGCCAAATGACGCAGTGGAAGCGGATGATGTCCTTGCCCACGATGTGGAACTGCGCGGGCCAGCGATAGGCCAGCTCGGCACGCGCCTCGTCGGTGTCGACACCGTAGCCGACGGCCGTCATATAGTTGAGCAGCGCATCGAACCACACGTAGGTCACGTGACCCTCGTCAAACGGGACCTGAATGCCCCAGTCAAAGCTCGTACGGCTCACGGAAAGGTCGTTAAGGCCGCCCTCGACAAAGCTGCGAACCTCGTTCATGCGGAACGCAGGCTCGACAAAGTCGGGGTGCTCGTCATAGAGCTTGAGCAGCTTGTCCTGGAAGGCGGAAAGCTTAAAGAAGTAGGACTCCTCCTGCACGCGCTCAAGCGGACGGTGGCAGTCGGGGCACAAGTGCTGGCCGACGCTGCCGTACTCTTCGTCGCCCTTCTGGACCTGCGTATCGGTAAAGTAGGTCTCGTCAGGCACGCAATACCAGCCGTCGTAGCTGCCCTTATACAGGTAGCCGGACTCCTTCATGCGCTCCCACAGGTACTGCACGGCATGATGCTGGCGCGGCTCGGTGGTGCGGATGAAGTCATCATTGGAAATCTCGAGCTTGCTCCAAAGCTCCTTGAAGTGCGGAGCCTGGCTGTCGGTCCACTCCTGCGGCGTCATGCCGTGCTTGGCTGCGGCCTCGGCGACCTTCTCGCCGTGCTCGTCCATGCCGGTCAGGAACTTGACGTTATAGCCGGCGGAGCGGCGATAGCGAGCCTGAACGTCAGCGATGATGGTGGAATAAGCCGTGCCCAGGTGCGGGTCGGCGTTGACGTAGTAGATGGGCGTCGTGATAAAGAACGAAGGCTTGCTTTGATCCATGGGGTTTGTCCTCCAGAAAAACGTTGCATACAGGGGATGATTCTAGCGCAAGGGCTGGATATCCTCCATCTATTGCATATCGAGCACCATGGCATAGACATCGCGCTTGCGGCGCGAATACTTCTGAGACAGGCGCTTGGCCACCGCAGACGCGGGCTCCCCCTCCTCGAGCGCGGCGCGGATATCCTCGCGCAGGGCCTCGTCGGGATCCGCTGCCGCGGCGCCAACCGGCACGATACCGGCCTCCTCATCCTCGCTCGGCGGCGCGATGACCAGCGCAATCTCGCCCTTTACCTCGCCGCGAGCACGCAGCTCCTCGGCAAGCTGGGCAGCGGGCCCGCGCAAGACTTCCTCGTGCAGCTTGGTGAGCTCGCGGCAGACGGCAACCTCACGCTGGGGAAAGACCTCCACCACGGCCTCGAGCGTCGCCACGATGCGATGTGGAGACTCGTAGAAGATGAGCGCGCCAGGCACCACGGCAAGGCGCTGCAAACGACGCACGCGGTCGCCATGCTTTCGGCCCAAAAAGCCCTCGAAGAAAAAATGCTCGCAGGGAATGCCGGACGAAACGAGCGCCGTGACGCAAGCAGAGGGCCCGGGGATAACTTCGACGGGCACATCGGCCTCACGCGCTGCCTCGACCAGCGCCTGGCCGGGGTCGGACACACTCGGCATGCCGGCGTCCGAGGCAAAGGCGAGGGTCTCCCCCGCCAGCAGGCGGTCGACCAGGCCGGCGGCGCGACTGGCGATCACATTCTCGTCGCAACGGACAAGCGGCTTGGAAATGCCCAGATGCATCAGCAGCTTTGACGTCACACGCGTGTCTTCGCAGCAAATGGCATCGGCGGCGGCAAAGGCCTCGCCAACGCGCGGGGACAGGTCGCCCAGGTTGCCGATGGGCGTGCCGATCACATAGAGTTTGCCCGTATGGGCGCTGTTTTGCGTCATATCAACCTATTCAATCATGCCGCGCTCGAGCGTACCGAGTGCCGCGCGGGCGTCCCATGCTGCAATGCGCTTCTCGGTCTTCCACGTTTGGAAGAACCAACCGGCAGCCGGCGCAAACGAAGCCAGCTGGTTGGCGATAAACACGCGCTCGTAGGCATTGCGGCCCTCGGGCGTAACCGACGAGTTGGCAAAGATCGCCGCGCCCGACCATTCGCCCACCAGCACGGGGAACCCTGTCGAGATCGCTTCTTTAAGCTCGCGCTTGTTACGCGAAATCGCCGTCGTCAGCCCGCGGGGGCTCGTGATGTCGAGCGCATACTCGTCGCGGTAATGGTACAGGTGAAGGTCCATGTAGACGTTCTTGTACTTGGCACCGCGCATAAAATGCTTCCACTCGCTGGGATGCCCCGAAGACGAGAAGACGACGATCTTATCCTCGGGCATATACGAACGGACGAGCTCGTAGGCATCGCGATAGAAATTGCGCAAGTAGTGGGCCGGAATTCCATCCGTCATGGTAAAGAGGCTCTTGCGGACGCTCATCTGCGGCGTGTCCAGCAGCTCAATGCCCAGCAGGCTCTCGGCCTCGCCGTAGCGATCGGCCAAGCGCTCGAGCACGTCGAGTGCGACATGACGGCCGTTGGTGGACGAATGCCACTCGGCAACAGCCTCCGGCGTGGTGGGCGAATCGTTGGAATCGCCCTGGCCACCGGGCACCGTCGCCAGATCGAGCAGCACGCGGATGTCGTACTTGGCAGCCCACTCAATTGCACGGTCGATGTAGTCGACAACCGAGATGTAGGACGCATCGGCCTCCTGCGAACCAAAGGCATACCAGGGCACCGGCAGACGCACGGCATTGAGACCGATCTGCGCCATGCGGCGAAAATCGTCCTCACTCACAAACGTCTCGTAATGACGGCGCATGCGCTCGTTATAGGCGGCGGTGCCCATGGCCTCCTGCAGCTCGGCCGCGTTGGATGCACCGGTCGCCGCGTATAGCGACGGGGTCACCCAAGGCTCGGGAATAAACCAGCCAGAGAGATTAACGCCGAGTATCCTCTCCATCACTGCCCCCTTCGGATCGTGCAGGCCGAGCCTGCATCGTATTGCATAGGAAAAGTATCGTTTTGAGTATACCCGCGCGTGCGGACAGACGACCGAACGGTCTGTAAAGTGACGCGAAAGTGAGAGGAATATCTGGGAACAGGCGGGCTCGGGATGGTGCGACGAGATGTGCACGCACGTCGGAAGTAAGCGCCGGAAAGCGCATCCCGCTCTGGGTCAAAATAATGGGATGCATTTTCCGCGGAACCCCACAAAAAAAGAAAAAGGACCCCTTTGCAGAGGTCCTAGTCAATTCAAGGTGGCGGGGAAGGGAATCGAACCCCTGACACGAGGATTTTCAGTCCTCTGCTCTACCAACTGAGCTACCCAGCCATTTGAGGTGTGCCTTGTTTCAAGGCTTGATTAGTATAACCAAGGACGCGTTCCGGTCAACCGAGAATTTTAAAAAAGTTTTTGAGCACAGCCTCGGTTCTATAAATCGGCACGTCAGAGGCATCAGCCGGCAGCAAGAAGTTTTTCGCTCAGTCCCTTAAGCCGGCACGCGTTGGAGAGCAGGGGTCGAAACAATGATTGAAGGGCGCTCTAGTACGGCCCAGGCGCCGGGGCAGGAGCACATACGCCAGGGACGTACGTTTTCGTAGCATACGAGGACATAGCCGCGCGCATCGATGAAGGCGATGTCGATGGGATAGGCCATAAAACACGTATGGACCGAAGAGCAGCGTGGAAACGCCATGACGAGCGGCAGGCCGTTGGCGGCAACCGGACGCCGTCCCAGCATGCCGCGCAGGCGCACGACAAACGACTCCGCCACCGCAAACTCGGCCGGCGTCCAACCCAGCCTGTTGAGTGCCCGCGCGTAGGCGATGTAGGACGAGACCGCGGTCACATGACCACCCCCGGACGCCATGGATCGACCGTCACCGCGCGCTCGTGCGACAACGTTGTCGGCGCCCCCAGCGAAACGCCAGCGATGCTGAGAGAAGTCGGCCACGGCTCATAGTGCATGGTGCAGGTGTAGGTCCTAAACGTACCGGATAGGGAGAGCAGGCCACCATCCGATGCCTCCGCGCCTTGCTCGCTCGACACTTCGATCTGTAAGTCATAGCCTTCCATGGCATTCAGAATTTGAGTCTGAACCGTCGCCGAGGCATCGGCAGAGCTTTCGTCGCCCTCCCCCTCCGACGCCACGGCGTGCGCCAACACGATGTCGGGTACCACGCGGTCGAAGCGCGCGACAGCGCTGGCAAAGATCATGACGTTGTACACGATGAGTGCCAGCACCAGCAAAACGGGCGTAACCACCGCCATCTCCACCGTCGCTTGGGCGCGCTCCTCGCGCAGACGCATGCGGATACTCATTACGACCCACCGCCCAGAGCGCCAACCAGCGTGGCAACATCGACGGTGAGTGGGATGGAGCCGCCGCCGGGCAGAGGAATCTCCGCAAGCGTGAACACCGTACCGCTAATGGTGCGTTCGACTTGATATTCCAACGCCTCGCAAAGCGCCTTGGGATCGGTCACGCCCAACGGAATACTTCGCAGTTTGTCTTGCGCTTGAGAGAGACCAGCAATGTCAGACCCCGGACTCTTAATGACGTTGGCGGAATCGGTCAGCACTGGCTTTCGCAGGCGCAAGTCGCACGGTTCCAGACCCAACGCCGCCATGGACGCCGAAACGGTATCGCCGAGCCACGATGCGATGGAGCCCAACGCGCCGCTACCCCCTCCTAGGCCTTTAATCATCTCGTCCATAAGTTCGTCGGCCGAACCTTGGATGTCTCCGTATCCTACGAGCAGCCGTCCCCAAACATCCATGACGCCGTCGAGCACGCCGGCAACGCCGCCCGAGCGTTCCTTCAATGTCGAGAAAAATCGCGAAAGCACGTTGTTTTGCGCCGTCGCCTCATCGGGTGCCAACACCGCGGCAGAGATAGCACCGCGATCGCCGAGCCTGACTGCCGTGCTAAACGAAGAGTTGAGCTCATCGGGGCTCGAGATGGCACCCGAAACCGCAAGGGCAACTACGCCGTTGCGACCGGGCGGAGCGATACGCGGACGCTCGCCCGAAAGCGCTTTGATGGCCTGGTCAAACGCATTGCTCGCACGGTCGGTCTCGTCTTCGGTCTGACGTTCGAGCTCGAGCTCTTTGTTGCGGCATTCGACGTAGTCTTCCAGGGCGTCTTTAAACTTGTCAAAGTGATACTCGAAGCCGTTTTCGATAGAGGTTGAAGGCGCCGCAACAGCACCAAGCGACGAAACGCCAAAATGGCATTTGCTGCATTTATCCTGTCCATCGTAATCGGCAACCGAAGCAAATCCGCTCGGCGTCCCTTTCTTATAGTTAGGGCAGGTCGTCCCGTAATGCAGATACGCCTTGTCATCGTTCACGCTCGTCGGCCACACCGCATCGGTATAGAGCTCCGTCGCCCGAACCTCATCAGAGTTGCGCGGCAACAGTGGAATATAGGAGGAAACCCTGTCTCCGTTCTCGGTTATATATGCCCGATCGACCTCCGCACTCGCATAGGTATAAAACGCCTTACGCGCCGCAGACTCTGCCCTCATCTCGACACTCGAGCCGTGGGGCTTCTCATTTGTCAGACGCCAATGGTAGTAGTCCTTCGCGCGATCAAGGGCAACTTGAGGCTCCCACGTAACGCTCGAAGCGTAATGCGGATTTTGAACACCGGAGAGATCCGTTAGGCTTTTCGCGCGCTCCCACATACACGAACAGCTGCCGACCGAACCTTTATCCGATCCACCGCAATCCGCTAGCCAGGCACGCTCCTTTGCCTTCGCCGTCTCCTCCGATGCTTTTTGTAGCTCCTCGGCCGCGCGCTCCAGATCTTCCGACGCATCTTTAATGGCATCGGTCGAGATCTCGGAACCCTCGAGCGCAACAAAATCAGACTCGGATGTCCTGGGCACGGCAAGCGCCGTACCGGTATAGGTCACACTATCGGTATCCTGCGCCGACACCGCCTGCGTGGCACGCGCGGCGATCAGATACGGCAGAGCCGTCTCGATTTTCTGTAAGCCTTCCGATGCGCTTTTGGCAAACTTGTTGCGCGTTTTAATGATCTCAATCCCGGTGTCGACCATATTGCCGGCAACTGGTTCGGCACCCGGGATGAGGATGGCGACCAGGCCCGTCCCGATTGTGGCAAACCCCGCCAGCCCCAGACTCAAGATGCTCGCATCAACCACCGTGGCAGCCGTGTGATAGGACGACACTACGTTGGCACCCGCCAGCGCGCCGCTATCGGCCGCCACCTGGGTATCCCCGGCACGCGACATGCTCCATATCGCCGCGGTCGACGAAAACAACAACGTGAGCACCACTAGGATGACCA
This sequence comes from uncultured Collinsella sp., assembly GCA_900545835.1. Taxonomy (GTDB): domain Bacteria; phylum Actinomycetota; class Coriobacteriia; order Coriobacteriales; family Coriobacteriaceae; genus Collinsella. The sequence goes on from URBB01000004.1 coordinate 9,270, forward strand.
CGGCAGAAGAAAGCGTGGTGTAGGCACCGTCTTCGATAAACAGGTCGATACCGGCGCGGCCCATAAAGCCGCCTCGCTTGCGATGGCAGCTCGGACGGCGCGTCAAAACGCATCTAGACCAGAAACGCTTAATCCCATGTAGCAATCCACGAATCATAATCTTTCTCCAGCCATTCGGGACGTGATTGATACGAGACATCGACCTTGAGCTCAACGTAGCCGCCCTCGGCGGTACCACCCATAGCCTGCGCAAACGCACCGATCACAGGCAACGGCCTGACCTCGCCGGAAACGGACACGGACGAGACGCCACCCGCACCGGCCCGACCAAGCTCGATATTCCACGACAACGGCCCGCCGGCATGAAAGATCGAAACGTTGGGCACCGCGGCAAGCCGGCGGCGGGTGAACTCCTTAAGATCGTCGTCCTCCGCCGTCGTCGTGGTCATGAGCCGCGCGGTCTCGGCGGCGGCAGACTCCATGACCGCGCGCGTATAGAGCAGGCACACCGGTTGCAGTGCGAGAAGGATGAGCGTCAGAAACGTCGGCAGCAAAAAAGCGGCCTCGACCGTAGACTGCGCCCGGTCCTCGCGCGCGATATCAATACAACGCAATGTCCTTAGCGCCCGCAGCGGCGTCGATAACCGACGTCGAGGCAACGCCATGGGATGCCGCCCGCTCAACCAGCGCCGCCAAGCGCCCATCGGTGCCAGCACGCCAAAGCCCCGCGATCGCCAGCACGATCGATAACAGCGCCACCGTGACGATGGCGTATTCCACAGTCGCTTGGGCAACCTCTTCACGCAGAACGCCATGCATTTCACGATCCCTCCTTTGAGCTTATTGTTTGCGGGACCAGGCGCACGGCGCGCAGACGACACGAAGCATCGCCGGTATCCGCGGCAACCGTCACCATATCGACCCAGCCGCGTCCGTCACGCACGATGGCGCCCCATACGTTGCCCTTAATATCGAGATAGCCGCTCAGGGCGAGCTGGGCCGTTGGCACCTCGCGGTAGGCGCGTAACATATCCGCCGCTGCCTCGGTCATCGGTCGGTCCTCGGACCATGCAAGCCGGACCGCAATCGCGTTGTCCTCAGGCGAATCCGTCGCAGTGCCAGACCGCTTGTCGAGCGTCCGCAGAAAGGTTTGCGCCGTGACAGCGACATCCGAATCGTCCGCATCTCGCATCTCATCTTTTTGAGTCGCCACCGCCGAATCTGAGCCCGAATCGAAGGCGGCCCCAGGACGCTGCTGCCGCGCGGCGTTAAGCCCCCAAAGCACCGCCGCTATCGCCACGGTCAGGCAAGCAAACACCAGCAGCACCCCGATGGGGCGCTCGCCCTCTACAGACTGTTGATGCCCTCGCTGATAGCGTTCCATAGATCTTGGACCTTGCCTTTAAATGCAACGATGGCAATAATCGCGATCACCACAAGCACGCCCACCAAAATGGCGTACTCGGTGGTACCCTGCGCGCTCTCCTCCCGCAACAGCTCCTTGGCATGCTGGCGAGCGCGGATCGCCCGGCAAAAAGCCCAGTTCCAAGCCTTGTCAGCAACTTCGACCATCGTGTTCATGTATTCCTCCCTACATCATCCCGCCTGCTCCCAGCAGCGGGCCCAATATGGACAGAAGCAACGCCGGCAAGATGAGCGTGCCGGTGGGGATCAGCAGCTTGACGGGCGCACGCTCGATCTCACGCTCGACCGCGGCGCGATGAGCCGCACGGATCTCGCGACTTTGAGCGGCCAGCGTCTCGGCAAGTGGGGCACCCAGGGCGAGCGCCTGCCCCACCGTGATGGCAAAGGTCTCGAGCGCTCGTACGTCCAGATCGCGCGCGGCGGCCAACAACTCGTCCTCACGCGTGCCCACGCCCACCTGCCACGCCATGCAGGCCCGCTCAAGGCGAAGAGCCAGCACTGACCGGCGGTTGGCGCAGAAAATCTCAAGCGCCGCATCAAACGAAAGACCGGCCGAAAGACCCAAGCGCACAACATCGATCATCTCGGACACTTCGCCGAGCGAAACTCGCGCCGGGCCGCCCGCTCCAACCGCGCCCTTCACTCGCGCGGTCAGGGCATCGACCACTGAGCGACCCGCGGCAGCGACCAGCACCGCCTCGCGCTTGCAGGCCCCTGCGATCTTGCGTGCATCCGCCCGATCCAAACCCGTCGCGATAAATACACTCAGGGCGCACAGGCAAGCCGCAACTGCAACTGGGGCGCTCATAGCTCCACCCTCATAATGCGCCGGATAACCACCAGGGCAACGGCGTTGAGGGCGAGACCCAGCACCACAGCGCCCGCACCGGCAGGCGTCGCAAGACCCCGACGAAAATCTGCCGAAAGCAGCGCCAACACCGCGCACATGCCCGCCGGCATCGCCGCGACCATATGCGCCGACATGCGAGCCTGCGACGTCTTGACATCCAGGCGGCGCTTGAGCTCAATGCGCTCCCCTACCATGCTCGACGCCTCGGACAGCAAGTCGGCAAGCGGAGCGCCGGTGCGCTGTGACACCTTAAGCGCCAAGGTCACAAGCGAAAGACCGGGGGCGTCGATGCGCACGAGCAAGTCATCGAGCGCGTCGGTCGCCGAGATACCGCAATCGATCGCCGCCGCCACCCGCAAAAACTCGGTATGCACCGGTTCTTGCGCATGAGCGCCCACAAAGCGCATGCCCTGGGCCAGCGAATGTCCCGAGGCAAGCGACATGGAAAGTGCGGTAAACGCCTCGGGCATGGCCTCTTCTGCATCGTGTTGCTCGCGCCGGCTCTCAAAGCCATCCCGAGCGGCGCCAGCGGCAATCGGAGCAACAAGTCCCAAGGCAAACCCGAGGGGCGATAACGACACCATCGTTAGTAAAACGCTGCAGACACCGCTCGATAGCAGTAGAAACGCCAAACGCCCCGAAGCATCTTCAATCACGAGGCCAAGGCGATGCGCCGGAGCCAGCGATGCCCACGAACGGGCGATCTTTTTCAGCAGATCGTTTTCCACCAGCTCACGCGGCAGCTTCTCTGCCACCGTCTCGAGCGCCTGACGCGCCAGCTCCGCCGGCGGCACCTGCGGCACACGAGGTTCCGCCCCGCACGCCGTCGCAACAGAAAACCCTGCCAAACCCCCTACGACGAGGGGCACAGCGACCTCCATTCGTCCACCTCCTCTTGTGTGAGCGTCCCCGACCGCAGGCCTTCTGCGATAAACGGCGGCTCGCGGTCAAGCGCCCAGGTGCGCTCGGCGGCATCGAAAGTCACATAGCGCTCGAGCTCTACGCCGCCCGACGCGGCGCGACGCACCCCCGAATACGAGGAGACGAAGCGCCTGCCATCGGCGTGGCGCTCGGACATCACGATGCCGTCGAGCGCCATGGCAATCTGCTCCTCGATGAGCTCGCTCGGCAGATCGATGCCATAACGTGCAAGCAACGTCAGACGCACCACGGTCTCCTGTTCTGAACCCGCATGAAGTGTGGTGAGCGACCCGTCGTGGCCCGTATTCATGGCCTGCAACATGTCGCAGCACTCGGCACCGCGCACCTCGCCCACCACGATGCGGTCGGGGCGCATGCGCAGGGCATTGGTCACCAGGTCGCGGATCGTCACCGCGCCCTCGCCCTCAATTGAAGCCTCGCGCGCCTCTAGGCGCACCACGTGCGGATGATGCGCAAACTTGAGCTCGGCAGAGTCCTCGATCGTCACGATGCGCTCGCCGGTGGAAATCTCGCATGACAGCGCGTTGAGCAGGGTGGTCTTACCAGATCCCGTGCCTCCCGCAACCGCCAGGTCCTGTCGCAGCGACACCGCGCACGACAGCAGCTGCGCATACCAAAGCGGCAGTGACCCCAGCCCCACAAGCTCGTCCAGCGAGCAGATGCGGTCCGAGAACTTTCGGATGGTGAGAATCGGTCCGTCAATCGCCACAGGCGGAATCACCGCGTTGACGCGATAGCCCGTTTTAAGGCGAGCGTTGACGATGGGGCTGCGCTCGTCGATACGGCGGCCAAGTGGCGAGATGATGCGGTCGATAAGCACACGGATCTGCTCATCATCCTCAAACGCATGCTCGATAGGGTACAAGACGCCGCCGCGTTCAAAGAAGGCCGAGCGGCAGCCGTTGATCATGATCTCGGTAACGGTGTCGTCCTCGATGAGCGGCTGCAACGGCCCCAGGCCCACCACGTCATCCAAAATCTCGTCGATGATGGTCTCGCGTTCGGACGTCGCGAGATCGGTCGGTTCCTCAACATTGAGCGCCGCCTCCACCGCGGGACGCAATTCCGAGCGGGCAAGCGCCGGGTCGATATAGGCGCTGATACGCGCCACTTCGTCGTAACCCATGCGGTCCATCACAGCGCGCTTGGTGCGTCGTTTCACCGCGCGACGACGCCCCGCATCTACAGGCGCTGCAGCCGCTGCAGCGCCGGCAGCCTTAATCCTCGTTTGCAGGCTCATCGCTGATCACCCTCGCGCGACCAGGGAAGGCGGATACGCGGGCGTTCGGTGCGCGTTGCACGGTCGGCGACCATATCGCTCCAAGGGCCGACGGCGCACCCCAGTTCCACGAGCATCTCGCGCGTGGCCTCGCGCACGCTGGTCGCGAAAGCGTTCGTCTGACCCACTGCCTCGTCAGCGCGCCCAAACGCCATGAGCGCGGCGAGATCCTGCCCGCCATCGGCGATACGAATCTTTGAGCTCAACGCACAGGCAATCTCAAAGCGCATGGCGACGTCCTCGTCTGCCCCGCGCGCACCGAACCGGTTGAACACGGCGCTCATGCGCGTGCGCGGCACACCTACTCGACTTGCCAGTTCAATGACGCGCGATGCCGATGTCGCGGACGACACCGCCGCATCGCCAACGACCAGGCAACGGTCGCTCGCCGCCACCGCAGCCGCCACGGCGTCGCCCCAAAAGACCGAGGTATCGATAAAGACCACGTCGGATTCGCGACGCAGGACATCAAGCAATAGCCCCACCGGACGTGCCATGAGCTCGGCTTGCTCGGGCGCCGCGACGGGACCCCAGAGCGTAACGCCCGGCGCCACGCGCATCGATGTGGCTACGATATCCGGCTCGGTGAGCGCGCCCGCCGCCGACGGCTCGATAAGTGCCGCCATATCGCGCGGAGCATCGACGCCTAACAAGTCGTAAAGGTTTCCAAACATCAGGTCCAGGTCGAGCACGGCGGCACGCAAGCCCAACAGCGACGATATGTGTGCCATGGTGGCAACGATCGTCGACTTGCCGCAACCGCCCGAACCCGAAATGGCGCAGATGACCGGAGCTCGATGCTGCGGAGCGGCAGCGTCTGCCGGCGGCATCGGAGGCGTCGGCGACAGCGTCCCCGTCTCCCCCGCCGCAACCACACGCTGCGTCCAAGCCGGCATGGCAGCTTGTTCGGTCTGCAAGGCAGGCTCGTTCTGTGCAATCTGCTCATGCTGCATCAGCGACAACTCGCCGCACCCGGCAAAGCCCTCAACTTCGTCGAGTTCATCCGCCAGATTCACGCCGTGCACGTATCCCATATCTACAGCCGGGGAGTCGCCAGCATGCTGTGCCGGCCCTCCAGCGTCATCGTATACAAGGGGGTTCCGGGGGCGCCGACCATGCTCGGCTTCCGCTTTTCCATAATCATCAACACGCGGGCCTCTTGTAGCGCGAGGCGCCCCGGGTTCCCTATCAACAAAAGCATCGGGCTCAATCGTCATGCGCCGATCGGAATCAACCGCTCCCTCGCCCGCGCGCCCGTTGCCGCATATGCTGTGCGCAGCGATGACCTCGGTCGCCCCCGCGCGAAACAGTCCCTCGATATCCGACGGATCGAGCGCTTCTATCAACACGACCACGCGACTCACGCGGCCTTCGGCCGTCAGGCGCGCAACAGTCTTGCGCACATCTTCGATATCAAACAGAGACGCCGCGATGATGGCAGCCCCGCGGCGCGACGGAAACGCCCGCGCCATGGAAATCAGCCCGTCCAGGTCACCCACGCGAAGCACCTGTGCACCCGCATCACGGCCCTCGACTTCCCGCTGCAACAGCCCGTAATCGCCGCACGCGCAGCACGCAAGCCAGATCGCCTTCATCACTCGTCGCCTCCGCTCTTTTTGCCGCGCGCCGTGGCGGGAATCGTCAAGCTGACCGTTCCCTTGCCCGAGGCTCCCAGCAGTTCCTTGACGTCTTCGGGGTCAGCCGCCAGCGTCACCCATTCGATCTTGCCCTCGCGCGTGGCACCGGAATCCTCACTGGTATCGATCACGTGCGCGCCGCACAGTCGATCGGTTACGCCGTCTTTTTGCACATACACATCCACGTAGCTGCCCACGCCTGTAGCACCGCCGACCGAGTGCTCGGCATCGACCGCCACCGAAACGGCAACCTTGCCCTTAGGCACCTCGAGCTTGTGGCTCTCGGCCTTGGTGTAGACATTGCAGATCACGGCGTTTTTGGGAATACGCGAAGTCGTCACGTCGCCGCGCACCTGGCGCAGCTCGGTCGCCGCGTCACGCGGCAACAGGCTCGTCAGCCATTCCTGGGTTATGACATTGGTCTCATCGAGGGTCTCGCCCACATCGATATCGCGCGCCGCGACGCATACCTCGACGCGATCGCCACCGTACTTGGCCAAGGTCTCAGCCTGGACCCGTTCGGCTTGCGAGCGGATCGACGAGCCGTAAACCATGCAGAGCAGAGCAGCGAGCACGCCCGCGACCAGACTGATGGCGATGCGCTTGCTCTTGTTCACGGCCGCTCCTCTCATGGCAGTGCCGGGCGAATGCCCGTACCACCATTGTCTGGGCGGTCAGAGTGCAAAGCGGCGCAATCGCGATCTTGGTTTTCGATGTCAAACCAATCGCTGACCAAAAGCTGACCAGCCCGTCAAGCTCGTGGCAAGGTTTTGGTCAGCACGTCAGCAAACTGCATGTTTCGAGGCTTTTCCGCAGCAAAAAAGCCGTCTCCCGAACAGTTGGGAGACGGCTGTCATAGGAAAAATCAATTACAGATGGACATCGGGATCGAGCATTTGAGCGCTCCCGCGCATGGATGACGCCAGGTTTTGGAACGTTTCCAGCCGTAGGCTGTCGATCTGCCCGGCGTCCTCGGCCTCGCGAACGGCGCAGCCCGGCTCATGGGTATGTGTGCAATCGCCAAACCGGCACGCGCGCGATGCCTCGACAATCTCGGGGAAGGCGCGCGCCAGACCCCGCTCGTGACCCACGAGCGGTAGACTGCGCAGGCCCGGGGCATCGGCGATCACGCCGGCGTCGCCCGGCAGCGCCACCATCACGCGCGCGACGGTAGTGTGACGGCCCTGGTCGTCGCGTTCGCGCACACCGCCGGTCGCCAACGTATCGTGGCCCAGCAGTGCATTGAGCAGCGTCGACTTACCGGCACCCGACTCGCCCAGAATCATGGCGCAGCTCCCGGCGGGCACGCAGGCACGGACCTCGTCCAGGCCGCGGCCCTCGGCAGAGGACGTCACGATCACGCGCACGTCCGGACCCACCAGGCGGCGCACGCGGTCCAGATCGCGCTCGAGCTCCTCGGCATCGCAGCGGTCAGCTTTGGTAAGCACCACCACCGGCTCGGCATCGCAGTCGAGCGCCAACACCAGCGAGCGCGCCACGCGGTCGAGCAGCACCTCACCGGCACCGAGCGCCTGCACGATTAGCACGCTATCCACGTTGGAGCAGAGCACCTGGCGCTCTCCACGGGCACGGCCGCGCCAACGCTCAAAGCTCGTACGGCGCGGCAGAACGCACTCAATCACGCCCATATCGTGCCCGGGAGCGCGGCGCACCGCCACACGGTCGCCCACGGCGGGCAGCAGCACCTCGTCCTCGCCGCGCGACTTGGCAAACCCCACGGCATGCTCGGCACGAAAGGTATCGTCGGCCGTCGCCACCAGCGGAAACCCGCGATCTAAGCGCACCACGGCGCCAAGCTGCATCTGCTCGGGCTCCTCAGCATGTGCGCAAAAGTCGTCAAATGCCGCCCGCTGAGCCCCATCGACCGGCAGGTCATCAAACGCCGGGACATCCTGCAGCGCGTCAAGTCCCGGCACGCTTGCCAGCAACTCCTCGGCAGACGCGGGAGCCTCGGTCGCAAGCTTCCGACGACGATCGCGCTTAGCCCGCGCCCCCGTCGTCTTTTTCTTCGCCTTAGCCTTAGCCTTGCCCACAAGCGCCTCCCAGCACCACAAATCACAACTGAGCAGGTATTTTACCCACAAAAAAGAGTCGGTCGAGCAATTGCTCGACCGACTCACACACTTTCCCTCAGCTTATGGTCCCGAGAGGTTATCCGAAGGCCCGACCGCCGGGAGGGATTTCTTCTGAGCGATCCCGCAGCGCGAAGCGCGAGGACCAGCGAAGAAGAAACCCCGCAGGCGGTCGGGCCGGTGGGAAGGATGGCCTTTCGACCTACTCTTTCTCGACCGCGCGCATGATCGCCTTGTAGATCTCCATCAGCGGGATGATCAGGAAGGCCAGGCCCAGCGCGGCAAGAACGCCCTTGAGCTCAAGCGTCACAGGGCCAAAGAACATCTCGGCAAGCGTCGGCTGTACGGTCACGATCACCGTCAGCACCAGCGCCAGCGCAGCGGAAGCCCACAGCCACTTGTTCTGCTTCTTCATGGTGAACAGCGACGCACGACGGCTGCGCATATTGAAGCAGTGGAAAATCTCGACCATGTTGAGCGTGATGAACGCCATCATCACGCCTTCCTCGTCGGCATTGCCGGCGATCATATCAGCGATGTGAATGTAGCCCATGTCAAAGTACACGCCCACAAAGAAGCTCGCCAGCACCAGCACGGTGATGATCAGACCCTGGACCACGCAGTCCAGACCCATATGTCCGGCGAAGACACCGTCCTTAGCGTTGCGCGGCTTGCGCTTCATAATGTCGCCCTCGGCGTCCTCCATGCCCAGCGCGAGCGCGGGGAAACAGTCGGTAACCAGGTTCACCCACAGCAGCTGCACCGGCTGGAAGATGGTAAAGCCGATGAGCGTGGCGATAAACACCGAGAAGACCTCGGCAAGGTTTGCCGAAAGCAGGAACTGGATGACCTTGCGGATGTTGTCGTAGATGCGACGGCCCTCTTCGCAGGCACCGATGATGGTGGCGAAGTTGTCATCGGCAAGCACCATGTCGGCGACGTTCTTGGTGACGTCGGTACCGGTGATGCCCATGCCAACGCCGATGTCGGCGCGCTTGATGGACGGGGCGTCGTTGACGCCGTCGCCCGTCATGGCCACGATCTGGTCGCGCGACTTCCAAGCCTCGACGATGCGGGTCTTGTGCTCGGGCTGAACGCGGGCGTACACGCCGTAGTCCTCGATGTGCGCGTCGAGTTCCTCGTCGCTCATGCGGTCGAGGTCGGCGCCCGTGATGGCCTGGCTGCGATCGGTGACGATACCCAGCTGCTTGGCGATGGCCACGGCGGTGTCGATGTGGTCGCCCGTAATCATGACGGTGCGGATACCGGCATCGTGGGCCTCGCGGATGGCGTCGGCGACCTCGGGGCGGACCGGGTCAATCATGCCGGACAGGCCGCAGAAGACCAGGTCGTGCTCGAGCGCAGCGGGGCTGCAGTCGGCCGGGACCTCGGTGTAGGTGCGGCTTGCCAGCGCCAGCACGCGCAGGGCCTCGTCGGCCATGGCCTTGTTGGCGGCCACGAGCTCGGCGCGACGCTCCTCGGTCAGCGGAACGACCTTGTCGCCCTCGTAGATATGGGTGCACAGGCCGATCACCACGTCGGGCGCGCCCTTGGTGTACTGCTCATACTCGCCGTCCAGGGTCTCGACGACCACGGACATCATCTTGCGGCCCGAGTCAAACGGGGCCTCGCCCACGCGCGGATGCTCGGCAGTCAGGCCAGTGAGCCCCGCCTTGCCGGCATCGTTGACGAGCGCACACTCGGTCGGCTCACCCACGGCCTCGCCCAGCTCCTCGTCCCACTGGGCGTCGGAGCACAGAGCCATGCCGGCCAGGAACTTCTCCTTAGGCGCAGCGAGCTCGTGCTTGACGACGGTCATCTTGTTCTGGGTGAGGGTACCGGTCTTGTCGGAGCAGATGGTCTGCGTGCAGCCAAGGGTCTCGACGGCAGAGAGCTTGCGGATAATCGCCTGACGCTTGGCCATCTTGGTCACGCCGAGCGACAGCACGATGGTCACGACGGCAACCAGGCCCTCGGGGATGGCGGCGACGGCAAGCGAGACAGCGACCATAAAGGTGTCGAGCAGCGCGGTCGGATCGGTGAGAACGTTGCCCACGCCGTGGCGGATGATGTCGACGCCAAAGATGACGACGCAGATGACGATAACCATGATGGTAAGGATGCGGCTGAGCTCGGCGAGCTTCACCTGCAGCGGCGTGAGCTCTTCCTTGGCCTCGGCCAGGGCGCCGGCGATCTTGCCCATCTCGGTGTTCATACCGGTGCCGACCACGACGGCGCGACCGCGGCCGTATACCACGGTGGAACCCATGTAGCACATGTTCTTGCGGTCGCCGAGCGGCACGTCGTCGGTGCCGGCGGCGAGCTCAATGACGTTGGCATGCTTCTCGACGGGCACGGACTCGCCGGTAAGGGCGGCCTCCTCGATCTTCATCGTGGCGCTCTCGAGCACACGGCAGTCGGCCGGGACGGAGTCGCCCGCCTCGAGCATGATCACATCGCCGGGCACGAGCTCGGCGCTCGGCAGGTGCACGAGCTTGCCGTCGCGCAGCACCTTGGACTGCGCCGCGCTCATCTCCTGCAGGGCCTCGAGGGCCTCTTCGCTCTTGGCTTCCTGGACCACGCCCAGTACCGAGTTGACGATAACGACGAACATGATGATGGCGACGTCGGCAAAGTCGGGCTCGCCCTTGACCATACCCGTGAGCGCGCTGATGACGGCGGCAACGATCAACATGATGACCATGGGGTCGGCCATCTGCTCAAAGAAACGCTTCCACAGCGGCGTTTTCTCGGCTTCCTCGAGCTTGTTAGGGCCTGTCTTGGCGAGGCGCGACGACGCCTCGTCGTTGCTCAGGCCGAGGTTCTCATCGACGCCCTGGTCGCTGAGCACCTCCGCCGCGGCGGACAGGTATTCCTTTTGCATATAGAGTCCCCTCCTGGGATTCGGGCCACTCAGCAGATTGATGCCCGATCATAATTCCCAGGAGAAGGGCAAGGGCTCATCAAGGCTGCCGTGCTGAGCGGCAGTTGATAGTGGAGCTATGGTACCCCAAAGCAGCGCGTCTAGCCAAAACATTCCAATTGGAAACACGGCTCGAGTGCAACGATGCAGACCGTGTGATGCTCAATATTGATAAAACGTTTTTTCTTCGGCACATCGTCAAACTGAAATATCGCCCAGATAGCAGCGGTCAGAACGGTTGGTAAAGTTTTTGCATATACCGTTTTTCCGCAAAAAATGAACTTCTAATTCGGCATACGGTCGATTTTTTGGGGTATTCGGTCGCCATTTCGTTATAATCATCTCAGTTTTATTTCTTATGGTTTATCTATCAGCGCAAGACGATGTCAGATGGAGGTCTGAATGTACAAGCGCACCAAGATTGTATGCACCATGGGTCCCGCCTGCGATAGCGACGAGACCATCCGCGAGATGATCAAGGCGGGCATGAACGTCGCCCGTTTTAACTTCTCGCACGGATCCTACGACGAGCACCACGGTCGCATCGAGCGCGTCCGTCGTATTTCCAAGGAGCTCGGTCTGCCCGTCGGCATCCTGCTCGACACCAAGGGCCCCGAGGTCCGCACCGGCCTTCTGGTCGATGGCAAGAAGGTTGCCGTCAAGACCGGCGATAAGATCGTCGTCACCGCTCAGCCCACGTCCGAGGATTTCCACGGCACCGCTGAGCACATCTCCCTCGACTACCTGGCTCTGCCCTCCGAGGTCGAGAAGGGCTCCCTTATCCTGATCGACGACGGCCTGGTTGCCCTCGAGGTCGAGTCCGTCGACGGTCAGGACATGACCTGCGTCGTCAAGAACGACGGCCTGATCGGCGAGCGCAAGGGCGTCAACATGCCCAACGTCAACATCTCGTTGCCCGCCATCACCGAGCGCGATCGTCAGGACATCCTCTTTGGCCTGACCGAGAACATCGACTACATCGCCGCTTCCTTCATCCGTGACGGCGAGTCCGTCCGCGGCATCCGCGAGCTTTGCCGCGAGAACGGTGGCGAGCACGTGACGATCTTCCCGAAGATCGAGTGCGCCCTGGGCGTTGAGAACTTCGACGAGATCCTCGAGGCTTCCGACGGCATCATGGTCGCCCGTGGCGACCTGGGCATCGAGATCAAGCCCGAGCTCGTTCCGCACATCCAGAAGGAGATCATCGCCAAGTGCAACGCGGCCTACAAGCCCGTTATCACCGCTACGCAGATGCTCGACTCCATGCAGCAGAACCCGCGCCCGACGCGCGCCGAGGTTGCCGACGTTGCTAACGCCATTTACGACGGCACCGACGCCGTTATGCTGTCCGGCGAGTCCGCTGCCGGTAAGTACCCGGTCGAGGCCGTCAAGATGCAGGCCAGCATTGCTCTCGAGACCGAGAAGTACCTCCCGGCTCACGCTCCGCTCGAGGTTCCGGCCGATGCTCACGGCACCCGCGTCGTCAACAACGTTGTGGGTATGTCCGCTGTGAACATGGCTACCACCGTTGGCGCCAAGTGCATCACCGTGCCGACGACCACCGGTCGTACCGCTCGCCTGATCTCGCACTTCCGTCCCAACATGCCGATCTGCGCGTTCTCCCGCCACGAGTGGGCCGTCCAGCAAATGATTATGTACTGGGGCGTTATCCCGCACCAGGCCGAGATTACCCAGGGCACCGTCAACGGCACGATCGTCAAGGCGATCGAGACCGCTAAGGAGCTCGGCTACGTCGAGGCCGGCGATCTGACCGTCGCCACCGCCGGCGATCCCCGCATGAGCGTCCAGCTCGAGGACAAGGTCTCCTCGACCAACGTCGCTTACGTCGCTCAGGTGCGCTAAATCGCACTTGCAAGCACACTTGCATTGCAAAGGGCCCGGAAGGCAAAGCCTTCCGGGCCCTTTTTCTGTGCGCCGATGCCTACCGCACGGCATGACACGCACCCATTTCTTTACCAAAAGCGCGAAATCCGCCCTCCGAGGCCCAAAAAATAAAGCCCCAAGCGCTAAAAGTGTTCGCCCGGTAGCAAACCCACACCTTAACCGACGCTGCTAAATCGTTTTAGCAAGAGTCAGATCGACCGCGTTTTCGGAAGTGCGGGGAAAAATTGCTTACCTCCGAACACAAGCCCTTTTATTTCAACAAAACCCCTGATAAAGTTGGCTCAAATACCGCTTGTGCTTTGCCTGTTTGTCTTTTTCCCCGCACTTCCGAAACCGATAGCCTTTCTAGCCCAAACAACGCTCGAACGATCGGATTGCCATGTCATTTCTCGCTTGCGGACCCACAGCTTTTCAGTACTATCGCATCCCGCCCCAGATACTAGGACTCTATCCGGCAATCCTGCCGCCCGACCATGACCATCGCTTGGTGCATTACTCAAAACAACCAGTATTTAAAGACTTGCTCGGCACACCAGTTTGGAGATTCGTGGGCGAAAGAAAACAGCGCGCGAACGGAAAGCTATTTCATAGCCGTCTGCTAACCCAAGAGCCGCCTCCTGGGTCGTTTAGGCAGACTGAGCATGGATTTGATGTCACGTCGCCCGAGTTTACGCTGCTCAACCTTGCTACGCAGGTCTCACGCAACCAGTTACTCATGGCTTGCTACGAGATGTGCGGCTCCTTTGCAGTGTTTAAGCCCTGCGAGCGAACGCAACAACAACTCGATGAAGCCATTTCGCTTAAGCTCATTCCACCCAACTGTGGCTGGGAGCGTGTTGTCGACACCAAAGGCAATGGCACCAACTTGTGGAATCGCACGCCGCTTCTTTCCGCAGCGGATATCGCCGCGTTCACCAAGCAGGCCGCAGGCCTGCGCGGTGTTAAGCAGCTCCGCTGGGCCGCCGAACGCATGACAGGACAGACCGCCTCGCCCTTCGAAGTACAGACCTCCATGCTTATCTCGCTCCCCCGCGACGAGGGCGGCATGGGCATCAACATCGCAAACAACGTGCGCATCCCACTCAGCGACGCCGCGCGCTCACTGTATGACAAAACCTGCTGCTACGCCGATATCCTCATCGAAAGTGCCACCAACAGCATGGGCGTCATCTTGGAATGCCAAGGCCGTTCCGCCCACGGTGGCGAAGCCGCAAGTCTCTCTGATGCCGAGCGCACCACCGCCCTCACAAGCATGGGCTATGACGTTATCCAGATAACCTATGAGCAAATCAAAGACACGAAGAGCTTTAACAACATCGCCGAGCTCATCCATAAAAAGGCGGGGCTCCCCTACATCCCAAAGACCGATCAGGAACGCACCGCCGCAGAAACCCTTCGACGGGAGCTATTGGTCGATTGGGATGAGCTGTTCGCCGTCAAGCCGGCCGGCTAGCAGCTAGCGATCAGAGGGACTGCGGGAACGTCAGAAGCAGCAACGCGAGCCGCAAATCCCGCCTCGGTCAGCTCGATGACCTCGGTAAACGTTGCGTCGAAGAACTTCTCGGTTAGCAGGCGATACGGCGGATGATCGGGCTCGCCGGGGTTTTCGCGCACGATCTCGTGCATGACACCGATGGTCTTGAGCACATACTCCTTATGGATGGGATACTGCCCAAAACGCGTCGCAGCGGTATACAGGCGATCGGTCGCACGCGGGATGGAAACAATGCCCAGCGTCTTGCCAAACCAGTCAAAGTCGCCTTGCTTTTTAATGCGGAACTCCTCACACGGCTTGCCGCCATGCGCCTCCAGGTACTGATTCACACGCGTATTCCAAACCGTGTCGGCCACCAGATGCGACCAGACGCCCAGTGTTAAATCGAGCAGCGACTGCGCCACATCTTCGGACGCAAGCGAGAACTCACAGGCGCCGGGACCGGCAACCGGCTCGGCATCCTTGTAGCGCTGGGGATAGTGCACGCGGTTCAGCCGCTCGCGTTCCTCGATAATCGAGGTCGCCGCGGCCGGCGCACCGGTGGGCGAACTTTTAAGCAACGGTGCCACATAGGTATCCCAGAACTCATGCTCACGAGGCTTAGGGATAGGCTCGGGCTTTGCAAAGTGCGTAATGCGGTACGGGATGGGATCGGCGATGCCAGGGACCATATAGCCCACGAAGATATCCGGAACCACGCAGCCAAACAAAAAGGCATTGCGGTCGCGCACGCTATTGGCAAGTGCACCGGTGCGCTCCAGCAAACGCTCCGTCTGAGCGATATGAATGTTCCAGCTTGGCATAGCCACCCCCATAAAAACCTGGATAACTATACCATCACGGCAAAGCCGCGCGGGCGGCTACGCACGCTCTACGCAGCAACTAGTCCGTAGCACCGCTTTCGGTTCCATACGACGGCGAAGGCGCCTCGACCACATGGTGATATCGATCGATATAGATTGCACGGGCACCCAGGCGTCGCACCAAATCCTGGTGATGTGTGCTCATCAAGACCGTCTTACCCGCCGCGACGTAGGCCAGCAAGAAGTTGACCACGATGTCGCATGAATCCTCGTCGAGCCCATTGGTAGGCTCGTCAAGAACCAAGATATCCGGGTTCATCGACACCACCGCAGCCAGCGCAACGCGCTTCTTTTGCCCGCCCGAGAGCTGATAGGGAGAGGCGTCGGCAAGGTCGGCAACCTGGAACAACCCCATGGCATCGCTCACGCGGCGCTCGAGCTCGTCTGCCGGCAGCCCCATCTGCGCGGGACCAAAAGCAACTTCCTCGCCCACCGTGGCGCAGAACAGCTGGGCATCGGCGTTTTGGAACACGAAGCCCACGCGCTGGTGGAACTTCTGAGCAGCAGCAGAATCCTTCAGATACGCCGCATCGACCACGCGTCCGTCAAACAGGTATGCCCCTGCGTTCGCGAGTTCAAGGCCGTTAATAAGGCGCATAATCGTCGTCTTACCGCAGCCGTTGGGACCGAGCAGGGCAACGAGTTCACCACGATCGACCTGCAGCGACACGCCATCGACAACCGTATGCTCCGCATAGGAAAACACCACGTCGCGCAGCTCGATGAGCGGCGTGGCCTCAGCGCCGGCAACACCGTTCGTGCCCGCCGCACTATTCATATCGATCGTCAAAACGTCGCCCTTCCCCATTTGCATCCCCAGTCAGAACCAGCAGCGCCTACAGCACGGCGCACAACACTGACAGCAGCGCCACGCCGGCCGCATAGACCGCATCGCGCCAGCCAAAGCCGATCCGCGCGGGGGCCGGGTACGTACCGGCAAAGCCGCGGCAGAGCATGGCCTCGTCCATCGCGCGGCTGCATTCCATCGCCTTGATAAACGTCATGCCCATGATACCCGCCAGCGAGTCGGTGCGCGAAAAACCCGCAGGTGCAAAACCGACGCTGCGCAGCATGACCGATTCGCACAGATCGTGCGCTGTGCGTCCCAACACCTCGATGTGCTTGAGCGCCATATCAAACGTAAAGATAACCTCATCGGGCAGGCGCAGCATCTTAAGCGCAGCCGACATGCGGCTCCAGGTAAGCGTCCACGAAACACCCAGCACCAGCGACACATTAATAAACGTCTTGAGCGCGATCTTGAGCATGGCGCCCGCGGCAGACGCGCCCAGCAGAAGGGCGGGCAACGCCAGAACCACCGCAAGCCCCGTGGCGCCGAGTGCCGGCATAAAGGTCGCACGCAGCCCGCGTGCGGGGCGCACCGCGACCAGCACCAACGCGATAGCCGCCATCAGCATCAGGTACAGCGGACTCTGCGTCAGACACACGCACAGGACGCAGACGAACATCCCCACCAGGCGTACCGGCGCCGAAACGGAAGAAAGGGCGCGGTCGATCATCGACCCGTCCTCGTGTGCGCCGCCGCCCAGGCGAACCCGCTCAAGCAGGCTCGCCAGGTGCAGGACGTTCTGTTGCATTACGCGATGCCGAGCCCCCGCGGGCTCGTAACGCTGCTCGGTCGCAAGCCAGCTAGGCAGCTCGGCTATTGCCATGAGCACCGCTTTCCTTGACCGTCAGCGAGATCAGACGGAATGCGATGGTGAGCACCGCCACGCCAATCACACCGGA
This sequence comes from uncultured Collinsella sp., assembly GCA_900545835.1. Lineage (GTDB taxonomy): Bacteria > Actinomycetota > Coriobacteriia > Coriobacteriales > Coriobacteriaceae > Collinsella. The sequence continues at coordinate 26,431 of URBB01000004.1, forward strand.
AAGGATATACATGGCAGCCTGACCGGCAAAGCCAAGGCCTTGCTCCTCGGAATAGGCCTGCAGATAATCGCCCGTGGGGAGCGCGTCGGCAAAGGTCGGGGTGTCGAGACCGACCGAAGCCTGCAGGCTGTCGTCGCCAGCCTCCTGAACGGCGGTCGCGGCGCCCTCGGCGTCCCACTCACCCCAGGCGTCACCCGTGGCCAGCAGGCCCAGCGGCGTGGCCACGACAAGCACGGCAACCAAGATGAGCGTGGGGACCAGCGAGGTCTTCTTGGCAGCAGCGCCCTCGGCAGCAAGCTGGCCATCGACGGCCTCGGGTCCGACGATAATGCTCGGTGCCGTCTTCTTAATGAAACCGTAGATCGCAGCCGTCGCCACGCCCTCGACGACACCGGCGACCAGCATATGCGGGATCAACATGGCCGGAATAGCCACAGACAACGGAAAGGGGCAGTACAGCGGCGCACCTGAAGCGTTGGTAAAGAGCATCGGCTGAATACCAAACTCGATTGCCGCGCACAGGGCCGCCAGGCACAGACCGACCCAGCCGCTCACGATGGCAGAAACCGAGGTGCCCCAGCTCTTGTCGTACAGACGGCTGTTGAGCGCACGGAACACGATAGCAGCGACAAACGGCAGCACAAAGGCCATGTTAAAGCAGTTGGCGCCAAACGACAGAACGCCGCCGTCGCCAAATAGCAGCGCCTGCAGCGCCAGCGCGACCGAAACCGCGATGGCAGCGGCCTCGGGGCCAAGCAGCAGCGCGATGAGCGCGCCACCAACGGCGTGACCAGTGGTACCGCCGGGCAGCGGCACGTTGAACATCATGAGCAAGAAGGAGAATGCGGCGCAGATGCCCAGGAACGCCATATGCTCGCGATCGAGCGTGGCGCGCACCTTCTTGATGCAGTGAACCCAAACGGGCACCATCGCCACCGCCATGACGGCATCGGTCTGCGGGGACAGATAATTATCTGGAATGTGCATGTACGCCTCCCGGTTGTCGGCGCACAGAATTGCAACGCCGCTTAAATCACCTTGACAGTGTTACGTATTGTCAAATTCGTAACACGCCGCGGGCTATCATAGCAAAACGGCGTACTGCCGACAAAGCAGCACGCCGTTATGTAATGCGCGTGTCATATATGCAGGCTCAGCAGTGCTTTATACCGAACATAGCAGTCACGTAGGACTCGACGGCAGCCACCGCTGGCCTATACCCAGCGCAAGCCCTATCCGCGGACCTCGCCGTTTACGCCCTTGCATACCTTGGTGACGATCTTCTGGTGCGCCTTCTCGACTTCTTCGCTGGTGAGCGTGTGGTCGTCGGAGCGATACGTAAGCGCAAAGGCCATGGACTTCTTGCCCGCTCCGATGCGGATGGGATCGCGGTAGACGTCGAACAGGCGCACGCCCTCGAGCAGCTTGCCGCCGGCGCTGGTAATGCGGCGCTCAAGATCCTCGCAGGTCACAGCGTTGTCGACCACGATAGCAAGGTCGTGCTCAACGGCAGGATACTGCGAGAACTCGCGGTAGTTCTCCTGGTTGCGGGCGCCCTTGATCAGCTTGTCCAGATCGAGCTCGAAGGCAACGACGACCTCGTCGATGCCCATGGCTTCGCGCGCCTCGGGGTGGATCTCGCCGACCCATCCCAGCACGGTGCCGCCGGACAGAACCTCGGCCGCACGACCCGGCTGCAAGAAAGCGTAGCCCTCGCCCTCGACGGGACGGAAGCGAACCTTCTCGATGCGCAGCTGGGCGAGCAGCTCCTCGATAATGCCCTTGCCAAAGAAGAAGCGCAGCTTGCGGTACTTCATGGTCCAAGACTGCTCGCTCCACTGGCCCGAGAGCACGCCCGCCACGGACTTAGTCTCCTTGGGCAGGCTGGCGTTCTCACGACCGTGGAACAGGCTGCCGACCTCGTACAGGTGCACGTTGGGCGTGCCGTGGGCCTCGTTATAGGCCACAGACTGCAGCAGGCCCGGCAGCAGCGAACGACGCATCTCGGTCTGCTCGGCTACCAGCGGGTTCATGAGCACCACGGGGCAGCCGCGGCCTTCGGTGGACATGCCGATCTTCTCCAGGTCGCCCGGGGCGGCAAAGCCAAAGGTCGTGGTCTCGTTGAGGCCGCAGGCGCGCAGGATCTCGCCGACCTTGCGGGTGAGCTTCTGCTCGCGGGTCAGGCCGCCGATGTGGTTCTTGGCAGCTGGGATGGTCGCCGTCACGCGGCCCATGCCCCACAGGCGCAGGACCTCCTCGATCAGGTCGATCTCGCGCGGCAGGTCGGGACGGAAGCTCGGCGGGGTGACCATGAAGTCCTCGCCGTCGCGCTCGACGGTGCAGCCCAGGCGGGTGAGCGAGCGCTCGATAAAGTCGGGTTCGATGTCGGCACCGCAGATGGCATGCACACGGGCCAAGCGCAGCTTAATGCTGTCGATGGTCTTGGGCGCAGGGAACACGTCGACATAGCCGGGAGCAACCTCGCCGCCGGCGATCTCCTCGATCAGCGCGCAGGTAACGTTGGCGACATCCACGCAGCCGGTCTCATCGACCTGACGCTCAAAGCGAATGGAGGCATCGGAGATCAGCGACAGGTCGCGGCTGGTGTGCGAGGTGCGACCGGCGTTGAAGCAGGCGCTCTCGACCATCACGTCGACGGTGTCGTCCTCGATCTCGGAATCCATGCCGCCCATAACGCCGGCCAGCGCCACGGGACGCTCGCCGTCGGTGATGAGGCCCATGCCGGCGTCGAGCGTGCGCTCCTCGCCGTCGAGGGTCGTAAACTTCTCGTCCTGTTGGGCGGCACGAACCACCACGCGACGCCTGCCATCGCGCTCGGCAAAGGTGTCCAGGTCAAAGGCGTGCAGCGGCTGACCGGTGAGCATCATCACGTAGTTGGTAATATCGACAATGTTGTTGTGCGGGCGCACGCCCAGGGCGTTGAGGCGCTTGACCATCCAGTCGGGCGAGGGGCCGACCTTCACGTTGCGCACGATGCGGGCGACATAGCGGTCGCACAGGCCCTCGTCGGCAATCTCGACGGAAAGCTCGTCGTCGGTCGCGCGGCCGGTCTCGGCCTTGATGGCGGGCAGCTCAACGTGGAAATCGCGGTCGAAGATGGCGCCGGTCTCGCGGGCCATGCCGATCATGGACAGGCAGTCGGGACGGTTGGGCGTGATCTCGCAGTCGAGCACGGTGTCGCTCGAGCCCACGTACTCGGCAAACGGCATGCCGCAGGGCGTATCCTCGGGCAGGATCATGATGCCGGAGTGGTCGCCGCCCAGGCCGAGCTCGCGCGCAGAGCAGTTCATGCCCATGGACACGACGCCGCGAAGCTTGCTCTTCTTGATCTTGACGTCGCCGGGAAGCACGGCACCGATCATGGCCGTAACGATGTGGTCGCCGGCCTCGAAGTTCTGCGCGCCGCAGACGATTTGCAGCGGGGCAGGATTGCCGTCGGCGTCGAGGTTCTTGTCACCCACGTCGACCGAGCACACATACATGTGGTCGCTATCGGGGTGCGGGGTCTTGGTGAGCACCTTGGCGGTCACCACGTGGTCGAAGGACTCGCCCACGGTGTCGATCGCCTCGACCTCGGTGCCGGTACGGATATATTCGTCCGAAAGGGTCTTGGGATCCTCCGGAATATCGATCATGGTCTTGAGCCAGTCGTAAGAAACACGCATCTAACTGGTCTCCTTTCATAAATGCGGCTTTGAGCCGGAAACTGCAACTAAGAAGAAAGCGTTCTAGAACTGGTTCAAGAACCTCATGTCACCAGTCATCAACGTGCGCAGGTCGGGCAGGTCGTAGCGCAGTGCCGCGACGCGCTCGGCGCCAATACCAAAGGCGAAGCCGGTGTACTTCTCGGGGTCGATGCCGCAGTTGATCAGGACGTTGGGGTCGACCATGCCGCAGCCCAGAATCTCGATCCAGCCGCTGTGCTTGCAGAAGTTGCAGCCCTTGCCGCCGCAGACGTGGCAGCTCACGTCCACCTCGCAGGAAGGCTCGGTGAAGGGGAAGAAATGCGGGCGATAGCGCGTCTTGCGATCCTCGCCAAACATGCACTTAACAAAGTAGTCGAGCGTGCCCTTAAGATCGCCAAAGGTGATGCCCTCGTCGACGACCAGGCCCTCGATCTGGTTGAACTGCGGCAGGTGGCAGGCGTCGGCCGTGTCGGGACGGTAGACGGTGCCCGGGCAGATCATGTAGATGGGCGGCTTCTGCGACTCCATGGTGTGGATCTGCACGCCCGAGGTCTGGGTGCGCAGCAGCACGTCGGACTCGCCGTGAGCGTGAGCCTCGGGATGCGCGACGCTGCCGGGGTTGTTGTCGACCACATAGAACGTGTCGCGAGCCGAGCGGCTCGGGTGATCCATGGGCGCGTTGAGCGCGGTGAAGTTGTAGTAGGAGGTATCAACCATGGGGCCGGACTCGACGGTGTAGCCGATGCCGCAGAAGATGTCCTCGGCCTCCTCGATGATCTGCTTGATCAGGTGCTGGTGACCGATCTGCGGACGGATGCCCGGCAGCGTGATGTCGACGGCCTCGTGCTCGAGTGCGTGCTTGAGGGCGGCGGCCTTCATCTCGGTGGTGCGCTCGTCGAGCATGCCCTCGATCAGCTGGCGCATCTCGTTGGCGCGTTTGCCCATCATGGGACGATCCTCGGGGGCGAGCTTGCCCATCATGCGCATCAGGCCGGTGATACGGCCCTTACGGCCGAGCAGCTCAACGCGCGCGGCCTCGAGCTTGGCGGCGTCGTCAGCGCTAGTGACGAGCTCCTTGGCCTCTTCCTCGAGTTTGACCAGATCATCAATCAGACTCATGTCTTCCCTTTCGTCTCTCGCGCATCTCGCTTGCCGGGGCGGCTAGCACCCGATAGCTGCGGATGTGCGGCCCGGTTCGGTAACAAAAAACCGCCCTCGGGCATGTACATTGCCCAAGGACGGTTGAATTCCGCGGTACCACCTTGTTTGACCCGGCGGATGTCTGGCCCGCCGTGCCCACTCTGCGCCCCTTGTCGCGAGGCTCACGGCTTCCCTACTGGGGCTTCGCTGCCACCGGCCGCGCGCCCGTTGAGGTCGCTGCTCGGGAGTGAACGCTTGGCCCTTGCCACCGCAGGAAGGCTTGCAGCCCATGACCTTCCCTCTCTTGCCGGCGACTCGGCGGGCAAAACCCTCTCCGTCAACGCATTGGGCTATAGGATAACACATTTCGCAAGCGCATCGCCGCGTTCCGTTTTGTTCGCGCTGGGTACAAGGCAAGTAGCTGTGCAAATTGGCCGCGCACCCGCCTGCGGCGCTCGGCCTGCGAGATTAAGGATACGGTATGGGAAAGAAACTCGATAAGAAGGCCCAGGCCGCCGTGGCAAAGGCTGCCAAGGGCGTCAAGGCTGCTAAAGTCGACAAGGCCGTCAAAAAGTTCCGCAAACTCGAGGGCAAGCTGTGGACTCGCGAGTACCTGCTCAAGATTGCCGAGTTCGATGGAGCGACGATTGCTCCTGCCAACGGTGCTGCCGCCCGTGCTGACGCCATGGGCACGCTTGCCGGCGAGCATCACAAGCTACTGACCAGCGAGAAGTCTGTCGAACTCGTGCACTCGCTGGCACGCGAGACCGTCGCCGGCGGCAAGATCGACGACCCGCAGCTGCTTGACGAGATCCGCGTGCTCGGCCGCGACCAGCGCGAGGCAAGCGTTATTCCTACCGAGGAGGCCGAGGCCTGGACCAGGCTCACCTGCGAGGCCGATGCCGTGTGGCACAAGGCCAAGACGGCCAACGACTGGGCGAGTTTTGAGCCCTATGTGGATAAAATCGTCGCCCAACTTAAGCATCAGGCCGAACTCATGGACCCCAAGCGCGACCCATACGACGTTTGGCTCGACCAGTACGAGCGCGGCCTTTCTGCCGAGAGCTTCGATGCGTTTTGCGATGAGGTCAAGGCGACGGTCGTGCCGCTCGTGCACGCTATCGGCGAGCGCGGCCAGCAGCCCGCTGCCGACTTTTTGCACGCCCGCGTGCCCGAGGCCGCCCAGCGCGCCATGAGCTTCGACCTTATGAAGCTCGTCGGCCTGAACCTGAACGACACCACGCTTGCCTTTACCGAGCACCCGTTTAGCGAGGGCTTTGCCGTGGGTGACGCGCGCATCGCGACACACATCTACGAGGACGATTGCATCTCCAACGTCTACAGCATCATCCACGAAGCGGGACACGCCATGTACGAGCTGGGCGTCAATCCCGCCTATGCGCGCACCTGTCTGGAGGGCGGCACCTCCATGGGCATCCACGAAAGCCAGAGCCGTTTCTTTGAGAACACCGTGGGCCGCAGCCGTGCCTTTATGGGACCGCTGCTCGAGGTGCTGCGCCGCCACGCACCCGAGGTCTACGGCGACGTCGACGAGGACACGCTCTACCACGCCGTGAACATCGCGCAGCCTTCGCTGATCCGCACCGAGGCCGACGAGCTCACCTATCCGCTGCACGTTATGGTGCGCTACGAGATCGAGCGCATGCTGTTTGCCGGCGAGGCCACAGCCAAGGATATCCCCGCGCTTTGGAATCGCTTTATGAACGAGTACCTGGGCATTCCCGTTCCTGACAACACGCACGGGTGCCTGCAGGATACACACTGGAGCGGTGGCTCGTTTGGTTACTTCCCCACCTATGCGCTGGGCAGCGCCTACGACGCCATGTTCGTGCCGGCCATGTGCCGCGACGGCATCGACCTTACCGGTGCCTGCGCGAGCGGCGATCTGGCGCCCGTCCGGGCCTGGCTGGGCGAGCACATTTGGCAGTGGGGCCGCGCCAAGGACGCGCCGGAGCTCATCAAGGGCGCGTGCGGCATGGCGTTCGATGCCCGCTGCTACTGCAGCTACCTGCAGGACAAGTTCACCACGCTCTACGAGCTGTAAAGCTTAGGCGACACGCCAACGCAAAGGGGACGCCGCGGAACCAATCCGCAGCGTCCCCTTTCCACCTAGTCGTTTAAGAACGTCCCCAATGACTACCTTACAGAGCTTCCAGCGCGGCGGCGATGCGCTTCATGGCGGCATCGGCGGATGCTTGGTCGGGCGCCTCGGCCAGCACGCGGATAACCGACTCGGTTCCGCTCTTGCGCACGAGCACGCGGCCCTCGCCTGCCAGCGCAACCTCGGCCTCGGCGATGGCGTTCTGCACGCCCATGTTCTCGAGCGCGGCGTCCTTGTCCGCCACGTGCACGGCCACCTGCGCCTGCGGCAGCAGCTTGCACGGAGCCGTGAGCTGCGAGAGCGTCTCGCGCTCGGCACGAATCACTTCCATCACGCGCAGCGAAGTCATAATGCCGTCGCCCGTGCGCTCGATATCGCCAAAGATCGTATGGCCCGTCTGCTCGCCGCCCAGGCTGTAGCCGCCCTCGCGCATCTTGGCATACACGTGACGGTCGCCCACGCCGCTGGTCACGGCACTCAGGCCGGCAAGCTCCAACGACTTGATCAGGCCAAAGTTGCTGGCGATCGTCGGCACCACGGTACCGCCCGAGAGACGCCCGTGCTTGTTCAGGTACACACCGCACACGTACAGGATCTGGTCACCGTCGACCACGCGGCCGCGCTCGTCCACGGCCAGGCAGCGGTCGGCATCGCCATCGTAGGCAAAACCCACATCCAGGCCCTGCTCCACCACGTGGCGCTGCAGGCGCTCAATATGCGTAGAGCCGCAGTCGACATTGATGTTAAAGCCGTCGGGCGCGGCATTGATCACGCGCACATCGGCGCCCAGTGCGTCGAACACCGGCTTGGCCACCGAGGATGCCGAGCCGTTGGCGCAGTCGATACCGATCTTGACGCCCTGCAGCGAAAAGTTCGCGCTGGCGATGAGCGAAGCAATGTAGCGGTTGCGGCCCTGCATGTAGTCCACCGTGGCGCCGATGTGGTTGCCCGTTGCCAGCGGCACCTCGCTCTTGCCATCGATGTAGTCCTCGATGAGCTCCAGTACGTCCTCGTCCATCTTAAAGCCGTCGCTGTTGACGAGCTTAATGCCGTTATCGCAAAACGGGTTGTGGCTCGCGCTGATCATGATGCCGCAATCGAAGCAGCCTTCCACGGTCTGATGCGCTACGCCCGGCGTGGGGATCACGTGCAGCATATAGGCGTCCGCACCGCTCGCGACCAGACCGCTCACCAGCGCCGCCTCGAACATATAACTCGAGCGACGTGTGTCCTTGCCCACGATAACGCGCGCCTTAGCACTGCGGTTGGCGCCATAATACCAGCCCACAAAACGGCCAATCTTATAAGCGTGCTCTACCGTCAGCCCAACGTTGGCCTCGCCGCGAAAGCCGTCGGTGCCAAAGTACTTCATATCTTACTTATCCTGTTCGAACGTTTGAGCGGTTGGCGTGGTACGAACCTTAAGCTCTTTGTGCCCAGAGTCCTTCGAAGTCGTGACCGTATACTCGACCTTTATGTCTTGTCCAAGAAGCATGTGGACACCGCCCCATGCAACCTTCAAGCCATCGTGCGTCGCTTCGTTCATCTCGATAGAACCGGAGCCCGAAGTCTTAATATCCGAAATGCTGCCTCCCGCAGGAGCATAGAGATAAAGCCTCAGCACCTCATCGTCAATATCCTGGCTAATGCCGTTATGGCCCTGGAAATAACCAGGCATCTCGGCCTTCTCCTGGGGGGTCATCGTGTTCTTGAGCGTGGTGGTCACTCGATACGTCGTCGAGCCATCGGCATTTTCAACCGAAGAATCGATGGTGACTCGCTTATCGAGGAACCAATCCATCTTTGAATAGCTGTAGTTGTTCACATAGACGCCCAAGATCGGAGCCTCCGACGTATCGGTTTGGAGAGCGCCCGATATTCCAAGAGCCTTCGCGGCCTTTTCCTCGTCATCATTTCTCGAATACATGAGGATGCGACCCTCGGAAGCGCCCTTTTCGATGGCGGCAGCAATCTTAGTAATATCGCTGGAGCCCAGTTCGTCCACAATCTTGTTAAAAGCTGATCCGGCAACCGCCGCAAAAATGGCGTCCTGTTCCTCTACCGGGTAATTCCAATAAATATCGTGCAGCAGCACCTTTGCAGCGTTGCTTCCATCAACGACGGTGCCGTCAGGAAGCTGTGTGCCACCTACAACGCCGAGCATATACTGCAAAAATACCGGATCGACTGCAAATACGCCGTCGATGTCATCTCCGACAATGGCCTTCTGCATATCGCTGACAAGCTGAGCCGCACGCGGATAATCAGGCGTCATCGTAACGTCGCCCATCGTGTATCCGAGCGTGTTGAATCCGGTCAGGCCCCATCCGGTCGTGAACAAGTTTGCCTCTTCATCGGTGATGGGAAGCGGGCTCAAAGGCTCTTTCATCATGTCGACTTTGACAAAATCGCCCAGTTCGAGCTTACCGTCAGTCACCGACATCACGCCGCGAGAACCGGGGAAACCGCCGCAGGCGCGGATCTCGACGTTGCTCATCGCGAGCACAAGATAATGCCGCGTCTGGCCGTTGGCGCCGAGCATCTGGGGGAGGACGGGGGCGACCTTCTCCG
>URBB01000005.1 GCA_900545835.1 uncultured Collinsella sp.
CGAGATAGGCTCCGGTCTCGTGGGCTCGGAGATGTGTATAAGAGACAGATAAGATCCTGCACCATACGTTCGATGCGGGCGAGGGCGTGCTGATTCCGGCGGAGATTCTCGAGCACGCCAAGCGCGGCTGCCGCAACTTCGTGATCCTGCAGCCGTTCGGGTGTCTGCCCAACCATGTCGTGGGGCGCGGGCTCATCCATGCGCTCAAGGAGCAGTATCCCACGGCGCAGTTCCTGCCGCTCGACTACGATCCCGACGTGAGCTTCGCCAACGTGGAGAACCGTCTTCAGATGCTCATCATGAACGCCAAGGCGCAGGGGTGCGGTGAGGCGCATGGCGAGACCGCGTAAGGACGCCGATGCGCCCGATGCACGCACCCGTATCATCGAGGCGTTTTGGGAGCTCATCGAGAACAACAGCATCTTCGAGCTGTCGGTTGGCGAGGTGACCCGCGCCGCCCAGTGCAATCGCGGAACGTTTTACTACTATTTTCACGATTTCGATGAACTCGTCGCCATCGCCATAGCCCAGCTGCTGCAGGATAACGAGCTCATCACCGATGCCCTCTGGCATTTTTCGAGCGAGGGCGACCTTTCGGCGTTCGACCGGCGCGACGTCCGCTGCCTGCTGCGGCGCGTCGTCATCACCATGAGGGCGGGTGCCGCCGAGCAGGTCGTGCAGGGCATCCATACGATCATCATCGACCGCGTGAGAGAGATCGTCCACCCCGACGGAGAAGAGCTCAAGGCAGATTCGAGCTTTGCGGTGGGCTTTCTGGTCTCGGGCATCATGGGCTTTGTGATGGCGGTCGGCTTTGCCCGGGAGGGCGGCGAGGAGATAGACCTCGAGCAGCCGGGGGACAGCGCGTGCGCGTACCTGAGGGCGGTCGCCATGCAGACGGTGGAAACGGTCGCGCAAGTCGAGGGCGTCGATACATCCGAGCTGCTCGAACGCGTCTCCAAGGAGGCCGATGCCTATCGCGCATCGCGTGCGACGAGTCCCGACGTGGTGAAAGACGCCTAGGGTTTCTCTTGCGGGGCGCCTGTCGCGCATCGCGCGGTGAGTCCCGCGATGCGGTCATAACCTGCATTCATGTGAGCCGGGTTTATAGATATTCCTCCAGCTGTTAACATAGACAACCTGTGGGTAAAGAGACAAAAGCGCCGCCGACGGGCGGGCGTTTTGATTTCGATGAACTCATGTAAGGAAACGAGCATGTTAGATAGATTTACCGATCGAGCGCGCAAGGTCATGTCGATGGCCAAACAGGAGGCGCTCGATCTGCACTCAAATAAGGTGGGCACCGAGCACCTGCTGCTCGCACTCGCCAAGGAGGACGAGGGCATCGCTGCCGAGGCGCTGCGCTCGCTTGATATCTCCTACGACGACATCATGGACACCCTCAAGGAGGTCCAGACCACGGTTCCCGAGCCCAGCGAGGAGACCGAGGCTGCCAAGCTTGCCTTTACGCCGCTCGTCATTAGCGTGATGGAGCGCTCCTTCCGCGTGGCACGTGAGAACAACCAGACCTACGTGTCGACCGAGCACTTGCTGATTGGCATCGTCGAAGAGGGTAACGGCATGGCCATGGACATCCTCATGCGCCTGGGTGTGTCGTCCGCCTCCATCAAAAAGGCTATCGAGAAACTTACCGCCAAGGACCAGGACAAGAAGCGTCCGCTCGCCGGCGCCGGTGCTGGTCGTCCCGGTGCGGGCCTGCCGTTCTTTAGCGGCTCGGACGCGTCGCAGCAAAAGGGGAGCGGCACCGATACGCTTAAGCAGTTCGCCACCAACCTTACGCAGAAGGCGCGCGACGGCGAGCTCGACCCTGTAATTGGTCGCGAAAAGGAAGTCCAGCGTATGATGGAAATTCTTTCGCGCCGCACCAAGAACAACCCGCTCATTCTGGGCGACCCCGGCGTGGGCAAGACGGCCATCGTCGAGGGTCTGGCTCAGCAGATTGCAGCTGGCAACGTGCCCGAGAACCTTATGAACCAGAACATCTGGACGCTCGACCTGCCGGGCCTCGTTGCGGGCGCCAAGTATCGCGGTGAGTTTGAGGAGCGCCTCAAGAACGTGATCCAGGAGGCCACCGAAGCTGACGACGTCATCCTGTTTATTGACGAGATGCACACCATCATCGGTGCCGGCTCTGCCGAGGGCTCCATCGACGCGAGCTCCATGCTCAAGCCCGTGCTCGCGCGCGGTGCCTTCCAGATTATCGGCGCCACCACGGCCGAGGAATTCCGCAAGTACCTCACCAAGGACCCGGCCTTCGAGCGTCGCTTCCAGACCATCGATGTCGAGGAGCCGAGCGTCGAGGACACGGTCAAGATCCTGACCGCGCTCAAGCCGCGCTACGAGGAGCACCACCATGTGCGCTATACGCAGGGTGCTATCGAGGCCGCCGCGAACCTCTCCGACCGCTACATCCAGGATCGCTTCCTGCCCGATAAGGCCATCGACCTCATTGACGAGGCCGGTGCCCGCGCTCGCATCGCCGCGAATCGCGCGCCCGAGCCGGTGCGTGAGGCCGAGCATCGCGTGGAGGAGCTTAAGGCCGCCGCGCAGGAGGCCACCGAGAGCGACGACATGAACAAGGCCGCCGAGATCACCGAGCAGCAAAAGGCTGCCGAGATTGAGCTCGCCGAGGTCAAGGCCGCCTGGACCGCCGAGCTCGACGCCAGCCCGCTCACCATCGATGTCTCCCAGATTGCCGACATCGTGTCCGTGACCTCGGGCGTGCCGGTGTCCTCGCTCACCGAGAGCGAGAGCCGCCGCCTGCTGCAGGCCGAAAGCGTGCTCAAGACGCGCATCATCGGTCAGGATGAGGCTGTCGAGGCAGTTGCCAAGGCCGTGCGCCGCAGCCGCTCGCCGCTCAAGGACCCGCGTCGCCCCGGCGGCAGCTTTATCTTCCTGGGCCCCACCGGCACGGGCAAAACCGAGCTCGCCAAGACGCTCGCCGAGTATCTCTTTGGCAGCAAGGACGCGCTCATCAGCTTCGATATGTCGGAGTTTGGCAGTGAGTTCGAGGTCTCCAAGCTCATCGGTAGCCCCCCGGGCTATGTGGGCCACGACGAGGGCGGCCAGCTCACCAAGGCCGTTCGTCGTCACCCGTACTCGGTCGTGCTGTTCGACGAGATCGAGAAGGCGCACCCCGATATCTTCAACATCCTGCTGCAGGTGCTGGAGGAGGGCCGCCTGACCGATAGCCAGGGCAAGACGGTCGACTTCCGCAACACCGTGATCATCATGACGTCCAACGTGGGCGCCCGCGAGATTGCGCAGGATGCGAGCGTTGGCTTTGGCACTACCGGCGAGCAGGGTCTCACGTCGAGCGAGATCCGCGGTCGCGCGATGGGCGAGCTCAAGCGCCTGTTCCGCCCCGAGCTGCTCAACCGCATCGACGACATTGTGGTGTTCCAGAAGCTCTCGGGCGAGAATCTCACCAAGATCGCGCACCTGCTGGTGGACGATCTGCGTCAGCGTTTGATTGCCAACGGCATGAACATCAAGCTCACCGATGCGGCGTACGACAAGATCGTGGCCGAGGGCACCGACCTCACCAACGGTGCGCGTCCGCTGCGCCGTGCTATTCAAAAGCTCATCGAGGACCCGCTGTCCGAGGAGCTTCTGGCCGGCGAGTGGGGCGAGGGCGATACCGTCCTGTGCGACGTGGCCGATGGCAAGTTTGTCTTTAGCCATGGCACGGGCGAGATCCCGGCACCGCGTCCGGCGGGCACGCTCGGTGGCGATACCGCCCCGGCGGCGCCACACACCGGCAACGCCGCGCCCGTGAGCGGCGGCGTGACCTCGGGCCCCGGCGGCATGATGCAAGCCGGTTCCGGCGCGCTGTAGGGCGTGGCGACAATTTGATACGCGCAATCGAGGCGCTCCGGAAAGGGCGCCTCGATTTGTAGAGCTGCGGAAGTTGTGACCGTTGCGCTATACGGTCCACCGTTAGCCGATGATGCGAGGGCGCTCGGCGTTTTCGACTGGTTTATGCACGCAAAGTCTGGGAATATACAAGTCGCATGTCTTACTGTCTAACCAGTTGCGCCAAGGAGGCACCATGGACTACAAGATTACCGGCTACGAGCCCGCCCAGCTGTTCCATTTCTTTGAGGAGGTCAGCGCGATCCCCCGTGGGTCTGGCAACGAGAAGGGCATCAGCGATTTCCTGGTCGCGTTTGCCAAGGAGCGCGGTCTCGATGTGTATCAGGACGAGGTCTACAACGTCATCATTCGCAAGCCCGCATCTGCCGGCGCCGAGAATGCCCCGACCGTGATGCTGCAGGGCCACATCGATATGGTGTGCGACAAGTTGGGCTCCGTTGAGCACGACTTTACGACCGATGGTATCGACCTGGTCGTCAAGGACGGCGTCCTTACCGCCAGCGGCACCACCCTGGGCGCCGACAATGGTATCGCCGTCGCGCTTATGCTTACTGTGCTCAACGACGATTCGATTGCCCATCCGGCCCTCGAGTGCGTGTTCACCACCGACGAGGAGACCGGCCTGGTTGGCGCCGAGACGCTCGACAAGTCCCAGATCAGCGCCCGCACCATGATCAACCTCGACTCCGAGGAGGAGGGCGTTGCCACCGTCAGCTGCGCCGGCGGCGTCGTCGTTACCTACACCTGCCCCATCGTGCGCGAGCACAAGACCGGTAGCACCCTCACGCTCGACATTTCCGGTCTGTTGGGCGGCCACTCCGGCAGTGATATCAACCTGGAGCGCGGCAACGGAAACCTCATCATGGCCCGCATCATCGACCGCCTGATGGTCGCCGGTGAGCCCGCCATCGTCAGCTTCAACGGCGGCACCAAGGACAACGCCATCAACCGTGAGTGCAAGGCCGTTCTGGTCTATGCCGATCACGCTGCCGCCGAGGCCGCGGCCCAGATCGCAAAGGGCATCATCGCCGACGTCACTGCCGAGCTCGAGGTCTTCGACCCCGGCTTTACCTGCACCGTCGAGATTGCCGACGACGCCGAGGTCGAGGCCATGGACGAGAAGTCCGCGCTTGCCCTCATCCGCGCCCTGCGTCTTGCCCCTAACGGCGTGATTCGCCGCAACGTCGCCACCGACGGCTCCGTCGAGGTTTCCTCCAACATCGGCGTGGTCGCCACCTCCGATGACGAGGTCAAGATTATGCTGTCCCCGCGCTCCTCGATCACCTCGCTGCAGAACGAGTTCAAGGACCGCCTGCAGACGCTTGCCGATGTCCTGGGCTTCGACGCCAAGTTTGAGTTCGAGTATCCCGGCTGGAGCTATGCCGAGCATTCGCCGGTCCGCGACGTCTTTGTCGAGAGCTATCGCGAGCTCTTTGGCTCCGAGCTGCGCATCGAGTCCATTCACGCCGGCCTTGAGTGCGGCCTGTTTGCCGAGGCCCTGCACGGCCTGGACGCCATCGCCGTGGGCCCGACACTCTCCGATGTCCACACCCCGGACGAGAGCATGGAGCTCGCTTCTGCCGAGCGCTTCTACGAGCTGCTCATCGACGTCCTCAAGCGCCTTGCTGCGTAAAGGTCGCGCTAGCAGCAGTTCGAGCCACGTGCTAGCGGATTGCAAATGACATTACGAGAGGGGGCATCTGAGCTTTTGCGACGGGTGCCCCCTCTCTTTTGTTTGATAATTGCGAAATTATGGCCACCTAGTCCATTTCTGCCCTGATGAGGTCGAGGGTGCGCTGGCAGTTTTCGCGGACAGGGCCGAGCATATGCTCGCGCAGGTCCGTCATGCCGGGCAGGTCGGCGTATTCGTCCATGACCTCTTCCATGCAAATGGGCACCTCGTAGGCGAGGTCCATCATGGTCGCAAAGCAAAACTTCTCGGATAGCCCGGCATCGGTGAGCGTCGCCTCCAGCGCGGGGTCGCCCATACCGTGGTATCGGCGGATAGCGCCTGGACCGATGCACCCCACACGATTTTCGCCGCCAACGCTCATGGCAAGGCGCGCCCGGCGGCGCATGCGCTCGTATGCCAGCCCCGATGCGACATCGTACATTCGAGCCATCATGGCTGCGCCGTCGTTTCCAAGGAGCAGGGAATAGTTTTTCGCATGCGCATCCGGTGCGCCGATAATGGCGTTGAAGAACAGCATCTGCGTAAACAGATACAGGTTAAGTTGATGGTGGCTCGTATTTACGAGGAGCTCTTGAATGTCGCGGGTGGTCGGGCCGCCGTCTGCCGTGTACTTTTGGGCGGGCATCACCCCAAGTGCCTGACAGAGGTCTTCTTGATGTAGGCGCCTGATCGTTCCGTCTTCGACTTTCACGCGGTCATAGCGCTCAACAATGAGGGCAGGTTCGTCCTCAAACATACGATATTCGACGTTTGCCGTTGCGATACCGGCGCGCTGGGCGCTTTTCATGCAGACAAACTCATTGAGAGCCTCGAGTTTAAATCCGATAACGCCATTTTTGAAAATATGCGTCGTGGGCGAGGAGCCCATGCATTCGCACCAGCGGCCGTTTATGAACGCGAGCGCGAACTTGCCCTGGTTGCCTCCAAGTGACCAACTTTCATCTAGACCCATCCACGATGCATCGCGGTCATCTCTGATCGACTTGAGACGGAGAGCAATTTCGTGGTCGTCTATAGGGCGGTAGTCGCCAGCGCGATGCAGGACGGCGTCGGCATCTTCTTCGGCACAAAACTGCACTCCGCCCGGACAGTCGAGTCCGATATGGCTGAGCATCGCAACGGGATTGTTGGGCCTAACGTTGAATTCGGCGGCAATCGCTTTTCGTTGGTCCTCGCTGTCGGGTAGAAGGCCAAACAAGTACGGATTCATGACCTGTTGGCCGTATGTGCGATTTGATACGGGTATGTTGGTCGATAGGGCTGGCCCGTCATAGTCATGATCGTAGGTAAAGCTGATAAGACCGTTCTCATCTTGCGTAAGCGTTCCCGCAGGTACGCCGCAAATAATGGTCCGAAGTGATGTTCTGGCCATTGGCTATTTCCCTTCAGACTCGGCTTGAGCGGGTGCGCTAGCGGCAATCGAGACTCCGAGATTGGACATGGCGAAATCGGCGAAGGCCCTGTCGTAGAGCTCGGACGTAAAGGGGGTATCTGGAAGAGCTGGAATGGCTGCGCCGCGTCGGTGGCTATGAGAGGGACGTTGAGCGTGATGGCGTCTGGGGGTACAGCGAGATTGCAGATCAGCATGCGGGGCGTCGGTCGGCTGCTCATGTTTCGCTTCGTCGATATCCCCTTGTGCTGCGAGCGCCAGTCCAAGAGCGTTGAAAATCGCCAGCAATTTGTCGAGTCGAATGCCGGTGGCGTCTCCTAGCTCGAGCGATGCGAGCAGGCGCTCCGAAACACCGGCCTTTTTGGCGAGGGCGGCACGGGTGAGACCCTGAGTCTCGCGTGCCTGGCGCACGTAGATGCCAGCTTGGCGCGGTGTGGTGATGGGAAGGGTATCCACGGCGATCTCCTAACGTGCAGACTTTTGCATATCAGTATGACATGCAAAAGTCTGCATGAAAAGGCCTCATGCAAAACACTGCATGAGGCCTTGCCCGGACGTTTAGTTTTGAAGGGTGTTTTACAGCGCCAAAAACCCCAAGTGTTCCAGCAGAATCTTGAGGCCGATAAGGATAAGCACGACGCCGCCCACGATGGTGGCGGGCTTTTCGTAGCGCGCGCCAAAGGTGTGGCCGATCGCCACGCCGGCAACGGAGAAGACAAAGGTCGTGATGCCAATGAGCGACACGGCGGGGACGATGTCGACCGAAAGCGCGGCGAACGAGATGCCCACGGCCAGGGCGTCGATTGAGGTGGCGATGGCGAGGATCAGGTACTCGCCCAGGTCAATCTTCTCGGCATCCTTGCCGTCGCCTTCGTTCTCGTCCTCAGTAAAGGCTTCCCACAGCATCTTGCCGCCGATGAAGGCCAAAAGGATGAAGGCGATCCAATGGTCGATGGGTCCGATGATGCCCATGAACTGGCTGCCAAGCGCCCATCCGATTACGGGCATGCCGGCCTGAAAGCCGCCAAAGAACAGGCCGAGCACCACGGCGACTTTAAGGTTGATCTTTTTCATGCCGAGACCTTTGCAGATGGAAACGGCAAAGGCGTCCATCGAAAGGCCAACGGCGAGCAACACGAGCTCTGCGAGTCCCATAGTCTGGCTCCCTCTCTGCGGGCGGGCCCGCGTGTACCTCTTGAGGGAGTAATAAAAAAGACCCGTGGCGTACGCGTTGCGCGCACAGCCACGAGTCTCGTTCATTAAGGCAAGCCAGGCCGCATCGGCCAGTGTGTTGACTTACCGCGCCACCGGAGGCGAATCCGGTCACGCGACTACTCCCTCATTTATGCGAATCCCGATGCTACCACATGAACAGCTCATTTGGGTTGGGCTCTCAGCTGTGTTCGCTCATTCTGTAAGCATCGGATTTCGCAAGCGCCGCAGGGACAAACCGTGAGAAACTATTTAGCGTTTATGGAGCGTATACGATGGGAGCGATGCCTTGGATAAGAACGAGCTGCAAAAGCGTATGGAACAGGCCATCCGCCTGACGGCACCTGGTCAGCCGATCCGCACCGCCCTCGACATGATCATCGCCGGTCACCTGGGCGCCCTTATCTGCGTCGGCGACACCGAAAACGTGCTCGCTGCCGGTAACGACGGCTTCCCGCTCAACATTTCGTTTACCTCGAACCGCCTGTTCGAGCTTTCCAAGATGGACGGCGCCATCGTTATCGATGGCGACCTCACCCAGATCCTGCGCGCCAACTTCCACCTCAATCCCGATCCCTCGCTTGCCACGAGTGAGACGGGCATGCGCCACCGCACCGCCGCTCGCATGTCGGTGCTCACCGACGCCATCGTGATCTCGGTTTCGGCTCGTCGTGCCGTCGTCAACGTGTACGTCCACGGTAAGAGCTACGAGATTCAGCCTGTCACCACCATCATGAGCTCGGTCAACCAGCTCGTTGCCACGCTCCAGACCACCCGTCAGTCGCTCGATCGCTCCCTGCTGCGCCTGACGGCCCTCGAGCTCGACGACTACGTTACGCTCGCCGACATTACCGGTATTTTCTCGAGTTTCGAGATCATGCAACAGGCAAAGACCGAGCTTAAGGATTGCATCGTCAAGCTGGGTAACCAGGGCAAGCTCGTGCAGATGCAGCTCGAGCAGCTCGCGGGCTCCAGCATGGATACCGAATACGACTTGATGATCCGCGACTACGCAAGCGATTCCTCCGAGGCAAACGCCGAGAAGATTCGCGCCGAGCTGAGCCGCATGACGCCTAAGGACCTGTCCGACCCGCAGCACGTGGCGGCAGTTCTGGGCTATGACGACCTGGACGAGGACTCCGTCATGACGCCGCTGGGCCTGCGCACGCTTTCGCGCGTGTCCGTCGTGCGCGACGGCGTGGCCGAGAAGATCGTCGACGAGTACGGCTCGCTGCAGGAACTCATGGATGACATCAGCGAGGATCCGGAGCGCTTGGGCGACTTTGGCGTCAACAACCCTGCCATTCTTGCGGACTCGCTGTACCGCATGAAGGGCACCAAACAGGGGAACGCATAATGGCGCCCGTATGCGCCGTGGTCGTTGCCGGTGGCAGCGGCCAGCGCTTTGGTAACCCCGGTGGCAAGCAACTCGTCAATGTAGCGGGCCGTCCGCTCATGAGCTGGTCCATCCGCGCGTTCGATCGTAGCGACAAGGTCGGCCACATCGTGGTGGTGTGTCCTGCCGAGCGCCGTGCCGAGATGCGCCGCCTGGCCATCGACCCGTTTGACTATGACACGTCCATCAGCTTTGCCGATGCCGGCGATACTCGTCAGGATTCCACCCGCGCCGGCGTGCACGCGGTGCCGGCGGGTTTCGAATATGTCGCTATCCACGACGGCGCCCGTCCGCTCATTACCACCGAGGCTATCGACCACGCTATCGACGTGCTCGTGAACGACCGTGCTCTCGACGGTGTCGTGTGCGGTCAGCCCGCAATCGACACGCTCAAGATCGTCGATGGCGACAATATCGTCGAGACGCCGCCGCGTGAGCTCTATTGGGCCGCGCAGACGCCGCAGATCTTTAGCGTCGATGCTATGAAGCGCGCTCACGCCGCTGCTATCGCCGAGGGTTTTATCGGTACCGACGATTCATCGTTGGTCGAGCGCCTGGGCGGGCGCGTCCGCTGTGTCCAGAGCCCGCGCGATAACCTTAAGGTGACGGTGCCCGAGGATCTGCGTCCCGTAACCGCGATTCTGCTCGGCCGCATGGCCGAGGGAGAGGACCTTCCCCATGTTCAGTAACCTGCGCATTGGCCACGGCTACGACGTCCACCGTTTGGTGGAGGGGCGTCGATGTATCATCGGCGGGGTCGACATTCCCTACGAGCGCGGCCTGCTGGGCCACTCGGATGCCGATGTGCTCGCGCACGCCTTGGCCGACGCCATTCTGGGTGCCTGCCGCGGGGGAGACATCGGCAAGCTATTCCCCGATACCGATCCCGCCTACGAGGGCGCCGATTCGATGGTACTGCTCGCTCGCGTGATGGACTACGCGCGCGAGCTGGGCTTTGAGTTTGTCGATGCCGATTGCACCATTGCCTGTCAGCAACCCAAGATCACCCCGCACCGCGATGCCATGCGTGCCAACCTCGCCCATGCCCTGGGCGTTGACGTCGAAAACGTGGGCGTCGCCGCTACCACGACCGAAAAGCTCGGTTGGGAAGGCCAAGGCGAGGGAATCGGCGCCTGGGCCGTCTGCCTGCTACAGAAAACCGTTAAGGAGTAACGAATGCGTATCTACAACAGCGCTACCCATAAAAAGGAAGAGTTCCAGCCCATCGAGTCCGGCAAGGTCCGCATGTACGTGTGCGGCCCCACGGTCTACGACAACATCCACATCGGCAACGCCCGCACGTTCATCAGCTTTGACGTGATTCGCCGCTGGCTCATCGCGAGCGGCTACGAGGTCACGTTCGCCCAGAACCTCACCGATGTCGATGACAAGATCATCAAGCGCGCCAACGAGCAGGGCCGCACTGCCGCCGAGGTCGCGACGGAGTTCTCCGACAAGTTCATCGGCATCATGCGCGCCGCCAACGTGCTCGATCCCGATGTGCGCCCCCGCGCCACCAAAGAGATCGGCCCCATGATCGCCATGATCAAGACGCTTATCGAGCAGGGCCACGCTTACGCCGCCGATAACGGCGACGTGTACTTTGCCGTGCGCAGCGATCCTAACTACGGTCAGGTCTCGGGCCGCAATATCGACGACCTTATGGTTGGCGCGCGCATCGAGGAGAACGAGGACAAGAACGACCCGCTCGACTTTGCCCTGTGGAAGGCCGCCAAGCCCGGCGAGCCCAGCTGGCCGAGCCCCTGGGGCGAGGGCCGTCCCGGTTGGCACACCGAGTGCGCCGCCATGGTGCATCGCTACCTGGGCACTCCGATCGACATCCACGGCGGCGGCTCCGACCTTGCCTTCCCGCATCACGAGAACGAGTGCGCCCAGGCCACCTGCGCCTGGCACCAGGGCTTCTCCAACACCTGGATGCACACGGGCATGCTGCTGGTAGACGGCGAGAAGATGTCCAAGTCGCTCGGCAACTTCTTTACGCTGGCCGAGGTCCTCGAGCAGCACTCCGCTGCCGCCCTGCGCCTGCTGATGCTGCAGACGAGCTATCGCTCGCCGCTCGACTTTTCTTGGGAGCGCCTGGAGGGTGCCGAGAACTCACTCACGCGTATCGCCGGTACGGTCGAGAACCTGCGCTGGGCCGCGAACCATGCGACGGCCGATGCCGATGCGGCTGCCGCCGAGGCATTTGCCGCCAAGGCCGCTGAGACTCGTGCTGCCTTTAAGGAGTGCATGGACGACGACTTTAACACCGCTGGTGCCATGGGTGCCGTCTTTGGCTTTGTCACCGAGTGCAACCAGTATCTGGAGCAGGCGGGCGATGCTGCCGACAAGGCCGCAGCCCTGGCTGCCGCCGACACGCTGGCCGAGCTGCTCGATACGTTTGGCGTCGAGCTTCCCGAGTCCAAGGTCGAGCTGCCGCTGGGCCTGCTGGGCGTTGCCGCCGGCCTGGTCGCCTACACGGGCGACGACGTGGACGAGGCTGCTGCCAAGATTCTCGAGGCCCGCGCCGAGGCCCGCGCCGCCAAGAACTGGGATCTGGCCGATGCCATCCGCGACCAGCTCAAGGACCTGGGCCTTACCATTGAGGATACGGCCGCGGGCACTCGTATTAAGAGTCTCTAGTATTTGTCGACCGTTCGAGGTGCGGCAGATTGCCTTGAAAGAGAAGGGCATAGACCTGGTGGTCATGCCCGACGATTGAAAGGCAAGGTGCCGTGGCTCGGACGGTCGATTCTTGTTCGTTATCTATTTAAGGAGGCCGCTTTATGGCCGACAATCGCAAGCGTGCGCCTCGTGGCGGCAAACAGGCTGCTTCTGGCTCGCGTCCGGGTCGCCGCAACGACCGCACTGCCGCTCCCAAGGGCCAGCGCGAGCGCTCACAGGCTGCTCGCCCGCAGCGCGAGCGTAGCCGCGATAACGTCCAGGTTCCCAAGGGCGAGTTTATCGAAGGTCGCCGTGCTGCCGCCGAGGCGCTGCGCACTGGTTTTCCCATCAAGTGCGCGCTCATTGCCGAGGGCGGGGAGCGCGATGCCGCCTTGTCGCGCCTGGTCGACGACCTCAACGCCGCGGGTGTCCGCATTAAGTATGTGCAGCGCGCGCAGCTCGACGCACTGTCGAGCCATGGCGCCCACCAGGGCATTGCGCTCGAGGTTGGCAACTTCCCCTATGCCGATGTCGCCGATATTCTCGACCGCGCAGGCGAGGGCCCGGCACTTGTCGTGGTGCTCGACCATGTGACTGACGACGGCAACTTTGGTGCCATCGTGCGCTCCGCCGAGGTTGTGGGTGCGGCCGGCGTCATCATCGCCAACAAGCGTGCCGCCGGCGTGACCGTGGGCAGCTACAAGACTTCAGCCGGCGCCGTCATGCATCTGCCTATCGCGCAGGTGCCCAACATCGCCCGTGCGCTCGACGATCTTAAGGCCGCTGGCTTTTGGGTGGGCGGTGCCTCCGAGCACGCCGAAGGCAGTTGCTGGGATGCTCCCTTCGAGGGCCGCGTGGCGCTCGTCATGGGCTCCGAGGGCGACGGCATCTCGCGCCTGGTGCTCGAGAAATGCGACTTTTTGACCAAGCTTCCCCAGCGCGGCATGACCGAGAGCCTCAATGTTGCCCAGGCGACCACGGCGCTGTGCTTTGAATGGCTGCGCCGCAACGCTGGCGAGCTCATGGGGGAGGAGTAGCGCATGTCCAAAAAGAACCGTGCCAAGTCCAAGGCCAAGCGCTTTGGCGAGGGCTCGGCCAAGCCGATTGTTTCGGCCGCGACCTATGGCGTGGGCGGCAATGCGTTTGCGCAGGCCATCGCCGACCCGGTCTCGACGGTGCACTCCAACAAGCCCGAGCTGCTGGTGGTCGACGGTTACAACGTGATCCACTGCACGCCGCGCTACGAAAAGCTCGTGTACGACCATTCCGACGATCCGTATTCCAGCGACGTTCACGATATGGCGCGCACCGCCCTCATCAACGACGTCGCCGCCTTTGCCCAGGGCCGCTATGAGGCCGTGGTTGTGTTCGACGGCGCGGGCAATATCTCCAACGAGCGCCCCAACCTGCCGGCCCGCGGCGTTCGCATCGAATTTTCGCCGACGGGTGTATCGGCCGATACCGTGGTGCAAAAGCTCTGCATCGAGGCACGCGAGGAAGGTCGCGCGTGCTCCGTGGTATCGAGCGACGGCACGATCCAGGCTGTCGTCATGGGCAAGGGCGTCACGCGCATCTCGAGCCGTATGCTGGTGGACGAGATCAAACAGATCGATAACGACGTTCACGAGGCAGAGGAAGCTCCGCAGATCAAGATGACTCTGGGCAGTCGCCTGAGCCCCGATGCCCTGGCCAAGCTCAAGGCCCTGCGCGGGAGGTAGGGAAGTTGGCGGGGCAATGCTGCCTCGCTAACTCCATTCAGCGATGTCGATCATTCTTTCGAGGCGCCACGTTAGCGCCTCTTTTAGATATGGCAGCCTTGCCGTGAGCGCGTCGTTTCTGGAAAGAATCTCGATTGCCTCGTCAACGAAGCCTTCGAGTTTGTCGCCGTCAAACCAGCCCATGTCCTCGACGAGCAACATTTGTTTGGCGGGGCTTGAATGAAATTGTGCGCTGGTAAAACTGTGCTCTCCCGCCCTAAGCTCCTCTAGTGATATGTTGCACCAGAGCGATGAGCCCGAATCGAAGATGGGGGCAGGTCTGCAAGCTTGCGTGTTTACGTTTCGCACGAGGCCGAAGTTGCGCCAATGACGATCGTAGTTGGCAATGATGTCGTCACATACGATCATGCGGTCAAGGGCATCCTTGACGCCTGTCACCCCGAGCTCCTCGCAGTTTGCTACATATCGCTCGTAGTCGGTTAGCCGTTCATCTGCGTTTGCGTGCTGGTTTACATAGAATGCAGGGACATACTCTTCTTCATCAGTTAAGAAGACATCGCATGTGCTCAGGGCGGAAGTGCCCGTGCCCTCGAGCGAGTAAGGCACATAATCGCAGGCGTTTAGAATGCGACGGTGGAGCGCGGTCGCCACCAGCTCGTTATAAGGTTCCTGGTCCAGGTGCGCTCCTGCCTTATGCAGAATTCGACGTTCGCCCTCGCACGTCCAGTACTTTTGAAGATTGCCGTCCGAGGTGTTATCGGGCTTTGCGGCAGCCGCTTTTCCCTCTGGGGCAAAGGGTGCAATGGACAGCGAGACGTCATCAAAGGCGTTATTGAAGAAGTTGATATCCTCCCAGGTGAGACCGGAACCTTGGGGCCTAATCCAATACTGGTCGGATAAGGAGAGGCCGAGATTTCGCTGGACGAGTTCATCGGGAACATCGACTGCGGCTTCTGCAAGCAGGGAGGCTAGCCCAATGCGTGCGAGCGGGATACCGCGGCCGCGCCACCAGATGCGGAAGGAGTCTAGCGATATGGGGCTATTAGGGCCAAATACTCCAATAGGGGCGTGGGCGTAATCGATGTCGGCACCGATGTGGGTAAAGTCTTTTCGCGATGTGCTGTAGACCAGCTGAGCGACTTCGTACGTGCGGTTCATGAGGGTGAACGCGATCTCGCTCTTACCGTGGCCGCGGCGGGGACGTCCCCCCGTTTTGGTCACAGAGCGGAGTCGCGTGTCGACGCTGTCTTTGTCGATGAGCCATACACCAGAAGCCTTGCGGGCCTCAAGTGCTCCGTTTTTTATGAGCTCCTGCACCCTGCGCGGAGTGATGCCGAGCAGCTCGGCGGCTTCTTTGGTAGTAAGCATCGCGAAACCCTTCGCCAGAACGAATAGTTTTATATATAGCAATTGTAATTAAAACTATTCGTTCTGGCGAAGGGTTTTAAGATTGAGGGCGCACTGACAGAAATGAACGGGCCTGGTATGCGTTGTTGCTGGATTTTGCATATTTGTATAACGCCGTGCGGCCTGTTGCGCCCCGTCCGCAATTCCTTTATTCTTAACTGGCTTCGCGTGAAAGCGCCAAGTGTGCCAGTGTGGCGCAACGGTAGCGCAACTGATTTGTAATCAGTGGGTTGCAGGTTCGATTCCTGTCACTGGCTCCATGAGAGTTTCGGGCTCTGTCACTATATGGGACAGAGCCCGTTTCTATTTAGGTGGTGCGCCATCGGGTTAGCGCCCATCCCGTTTTTGGTTTGTCTCGTCCTCCAGTTTGTCTAAATCTGTAACACCAAGACCGATATTTGGCATCTAACTGTTACAGATTGAGATGAAACTTAGGGTGTTTTAGGAATATCTTGATCTGTAACATGTAGAAGCGGAATAGGCCTCTTGCTGTTACAGATCGAGACAAGGGCGGGTGCGGACCTGGATGTTCTGCTCGAGCGTGGATTTCTGGACACGCGAGAGAAGAAAATCTTCCGACCGGAGAACGAGCGTGGATAATTAACTTGGATAGGGAGCTAAGGTAAACACCGATTGTCTATCGAAGGCTTTAGAAACAACGACCCCGATTTCATTGTGGAATCGGGGTCGTTTGTGCCTGAGGAATCCGAATGGATTAATCGAGCTCCTAAGGGACTTCTTGGGTTCTTGCTAATGGTCTGCCGAGGATGTCCCCAATGCAAGCAGCGGGCATCTACTCAATATAGTTGGGATTCTTCTTGATGATCACGCGTGCAGCGATGAACGAGACAACGATGGCGATGACGGCGACAACGCACGCCAGTACGAAGTTGCCCATGGATCCATCGGGAGCGATAAAGATCAGCGCAGAAAGAAGACCGGGGCATGCTCCCGCAACATACTCCTTCAGGACGAAGATGCCTGCAGGGAGTCCCGCGCAGAGGGCGCCGATTGCTGTGCCGACAAGCAGGCGGGGACGCTCGATGAGGCAGCCGTAAAATGCGGGCTCAGTTACGCCACAGAGTGCGGTGACGGCAACCGTGGTGACCATACCTCTCTTCTCCTTGTTGCCTTTCATTGCAGTTGCCAAGGCGAGACTCGTGCCGCCAATGCAGAGGTTTGAGATGAAGCCAAAGATGATGGGCGCCCAGCCGAGCTGCGCCAAGCTCGTAACTTCGATCGCGATGTAGGCCTTATCAAGACCGAGCATGACAAAATAGGGGTTAAGGGCTGCAAGGATTGGAGTAGCGATAAATGCCACGTTATCCATGAGCCACGTGGCGGCATCACTCAGCGCGTAGCCCATCATGCTGCCGGCGGGGCCGAGGATAATCAGCTCAACAGGCACGACGATGAACATGGTGAGCAGCGGCTTCAAGAACAGTTTGGTAATGTCGGGGATGATTTTCTGAAGACCGCGATCAACAAAGTACATGAACACAACGCCCAGTACGATTGGCACCACCGTGCTCGAGTAGTCATTCGTCGGGATGGGGATGCCAAGAAAGTCGAGACCCTCAGCACCGCTAATAGACGAGCTAATCATGATTGCGCCCAGCAGTGCGCCCATGATAGGCTGCATCTTCATGACGGCGGCGAGCTGATAGCCGAGGTAAACGGGCAGGAAGCTAAATGAGGCGCTGAAGATCGCCAGCAGAACCTGGGCGGTTCCGCTATCGGTGCTCAATCCACAATAATTGACCAGGAGATTCTTGATCGAAAGAATGAGTCCGCCAACGATGAGCGCCGGGACGATGGGCATGAATACCTGTGCAGAGACGTTCCCGAATTTCTCAATCAAGCCCATGGCGGTGTTACCGCTTTTAATGCCTTCTGCAAGGTCTTTGGCGGTTTGGGCATCGTCGGCAACCGTGCCACCGCCGACTTCGATTCCCGCGAAGTCGAGGAAGTCGTTGTAGGCCTCGGTGACGTTGGGGCCGATGATCACCTGAAGCTGGCCACCGCTGACTACTGCCCCGAGCGCCTGGTCAGCCGATTTGGCGAGCTGGAGATCGATGATCGAGGTGTCTCGTGCGTCGATGCGAAGGCGCGTCGCACAATGAGTTACCGATGTAATGTTCTCTTTGCCGCCAACAGCCTTTAGGACTGTTTCGGACATTGCCTGATATTTCATCTCTTTCTCCTAACCTTCCTGCTCCTGATACTTCGAGATAAGGTCTCGGTACCAATACCAGCTCTTTTTGGGGGTGCGCTCCAGATTGTTCTCGAAGTCGATATGGACAAGTCCGTATCGTTTTTCGTAGCCGTTGATCCAGCTATACAGATCCATCGTCGACCAGAGGTAGTAGCCCTCAACGCGCGCGCCGTCGCGCTTAGCCCTCATCATGTGCTCGATGAACTGGCCCAGAAGCTCGATGCGGTCATCATCGTGGATTATTCCGTCTGCGTCTGGTTGCTCATAGGCGCCATGTCCGTTTTCCGTAATAAAGATGCGGGGCGCGTCATAGCGCTCGTGGACATCCATGATGGTTGAATACATGCAACTTGGGAGTATTTCGCGGCCCCATTTATTGCGGGGAACATTGCTGTCGCGGGCGCTTTCAAACAAGGGCGCAATGCATTTTCCTTCGACCTTTTTGCTCGAACCGCCCTTATTGTTCGCCGAAACGGCAAGCTCTCCACCGTGCCAGTCGGTTACATACTCTCGGCAATACACGTTGAGTCCAATAAAATCGACTTTACCGTCTCTGAATTCTTCTACGTCATTTGGGGATCGATAGAGCGAGACGCCAAGTTTTTCAAGGATTTCGTCCATTTCTGGCGGCAGTTGACCCTGAAGTGCTGGTGCCAGAATCATGCGATTGGCGAAAAAGTCTGCGTATCGAAATACGTCATCGGGGTGCTCGGTTGCCGGGTCGAGTTCGACAACGCCGCCATCGTGGACGGCGCCGATGATGCCGTCGTAGCCCATTTGACGATATGCTCGGACTGCGAGTGCGCTTGCGCGCATCAGGTTGTACTGAAACTGCATGTACGACTGAACGTCGAGCGATCGATTGGGGGGATAGTTGCCCAACATGTTTACGCAGTAGCTGTAGAAATGCGGCTCGTTAACGGTAGCCCAGATTTTGACGCGGTCTCCAAAGCGCTCAAAGCAAATCTTGGCGTATTTGCAGAACCACTCTGCCATATCGTTGTTCAGCCATCCGCCTTTGCAAGCAAGCGTGAATGGCAGATCGTAATGGAACAGCGTAACGTTGGGCTCTATGCCATTTTCGAGGCAGCAATCAATGACCCGATTATAAAAATCGATACCCTTTTCATTCACTTCACCGATACCCGTGGGGATGATTCGACTCCATGAAAGAGAGAAGCGATAGGTGTTTTGTCCGCCTTCTTTCATCATGCGGATATCTTCTTCATAGCGATGGTAGAAGTCGCAAGATACATCACCGTCAACATGGTTGATGTTCTTATTGCTTGTGTGGTTAAAGAAATCCCACTCGCCAAGGCCTTTGCCGTCTTCGTTCCAGGCACCCTCGCACTGATAAGACGCCGTGGCGGAACCCCAGAGAAACGGGATGTTGTTCACGTTGCCCATGAATCCCCTTTCCATCATTCAACACGGTGGATACGTGTGGCGGAATTACGATTAAGATGACGTCAACTGATTTGAATCATAGGAGAACGACCAAAGCTGTTTGATTCAATAAATGAACTATGATTTCGAGGAGAGCGGAAAGAGGGATCACGTGAATATCAATGACTTCGATGTGCTCAATCGCATTAGCTCCATCATCAACAGCGAGTTTGGGTCAAACGATGCCGCCATCGCTCGATATCTCATCGCTCACATTAGGCGTTCGAGCGAAATCAATGTTGCCACAATAACCCGCGATGCATTCGTGACCCGTTCCGCTGTTCGTCGTTTCTGCAATCGATTGGGCTACCAGTCTCTTAGCGATTTGAAAGAATCATTTACTCAATCAGTCTTTCCAAGCGACTTAAGCCATCGAGAGGAGGAATTTGGCTACGAGGAGTACAGGGCAGAGCTCGACGTTCGCATGATCGAGATGTTCGCTGAGGTTGAAAGCGGCGTGTCCGATATCGCTATTAAGCACCTTGCCGACGAAATTGATGGCCATAAAAACGTTGAAATCTGGTGCACCAATAATGTGAGCGCCAATCTCGTACGATTTCAGCAGGAAATGTTTTATGCGGGCAAGATAGTTCGCATAGTTGCTGGGGCTAACGTCGCGGAATTGAAAAACATGGGAGACGCTTCGCAGTCATTGATAATTCTCGTATCGGTCTCCGGGCTATTTGCGTCCCAGGCGCGTGAGTATCTTGATTGCCGTTCGGGCAGTAAGATTCTAATTACTGCGTTTAGCAACGATGACAAATCGAGGTCTTTTGACCGTGTATATCGTCTTGGTAATGCGGGAAACGGAATTGACCGACTCGGCGTTTATTCGAAATACGCCATGACCTATTTCTTCGACTTGCTATCGTCGTGTTACTTGAGTCGCTACCCCTGCACCAAGGGGGAGCCGCTCTATGGGTCTACTTTGGTCTGGCCCGAGCAGTAGCGGCTCTATAGTTCTCCCGTCTGGAGAATGAGCGTGGATAATCTCCGCTTTGGGCTTAGAGCCGCGCTAAAAGCGGGAGATTATCCACGCTTGAACGTGCCGTGGAAGCACGATCGTGACCTATGTAATAGTGCAAGAGGGTCGGTATCGAAGGTCGATGCTGCAGATGTACTCCACCGTGACAAAGTGTTCCCTCGTGAAATGTCACAAGCGTAGCCAAATCCACCGTCCTTCATATCCAAACTCAACAAAACCGCAGGTCACAACTATATAGATACGCCCGGCACCGTGTATCTAGAGGTTTTCGTTGACAGCCCCCAAGGTTGCATCGTATTATCTTTTTCGTTCGCGGGGGCGGCGGTCCAAAAGACCAAAGGACCTGCGGATACTTGAACGATTGGGAGTTTGCCCGAGTGGTTAATGGGGACGGGCTGTAAACCCGTTGGCTCTGCCTACATAGGTTCGAATCCTATAGCTCCCACCCGTCAAGTGCCTGTATAGCTCAGTCGGTAGAGCACTTCGTTGGTAACGAAGAGGTCACCAGTTCAAGTCTGGTTGCAGGCTCCATCCGGCGGTGTAGCTCAGTTGGTTAGAGCACACGGTTCATACCCGTGGCGTCACTGGTTCGAATCCAGTCACCGCTACCATA
This sequence comes from uncultured Collinsella sp., assembly GCA_900545835.1. Taxonomy (GTDB): domain Bacteria; phylum Actinomycetota; class Coriobacteriia; order Coriobacteriales; family Coriobacteriaceae; genus Collinsella. The sequence continues at coordinate 20,637 of URBB01000005.1, forward strand.
GGTAACACGGTGGCTTCTCAATAGTATGTTGAGAGGCCACTATGGTATAAAGGCAAAGTCCCGTCCGGGGACGACCTGTTTAGAGGAGGGCTTTATGGCCAAAGAGAAGTTTGAGCGCACTAAGCCGCATGTTAACATCGGCACCATTGGTCACGTCGACCACGGCAAGACCACGCTGACCGCTGCCATCACCAAGGTTCTCTCCGAGACCGAGGGCTGCAAGGCTGACTTCACTGCGTTCGAGAACATCGACAAGGCTCCCGAGGAGCGCGAGCGCGGCATTACGATCTCCGTCTCCCACGTCGAGTACGAGACTGCTGCCCGTCACTACGCTCACGTTGACTGCCCGGGCCACGCTGACTACGTCAAGAACATGATCTCCGGTGCTGCTCAGATGGACGGCGCTATCCTGGTCATCGCCGCTACCGACGGCCCCATGGCTCAGACTCGCGAGCACATCCTGCTCGCCCGTCAGGTCGGCGTTCCCTACATCGTCGTCTTCTTGAACAAGTGCGACATGGTCGACGATGACGAGCTCATCGACCTCGTCGAGATGGAGACCCGTGAGCTCCTCTCCGAGTACGATTTCCCCGGCGACGACATCCCCGTCATCCGTGGTTCCGCTCTGGGCGCTCTCGAGGGCGACGCCAAGTGGATGGACGCTATCCGCGAGCTTATGAACGCTGTCGACGAGTACATTCCGACGCCTGCTCGTAACAATGACCTCCCGTTCCTGATGGCCGTTGAGGACGTTATGACCATCTCCGGCCGTGGTACCGTTGCTACCGGCCGTGTCGAGCGCGGTGAGCTCAAGCTCAACGAGCCCGTCGAGATCGTCGGCATCAAGGATACCCAGAACACCGTCGTTACCGGTATCGAGATGTTCCGTAAGTCCATGGACTTCTGCGAGGCTGGCGACAACGTCGGTCTGCTGCTCCGCGGCATCAAGCGTGAGGACATCGAGCGCGGCCAGGTTCTCTGCAAGCCCGGTTCGGTTACCCCGCACACCAAGTTCACCGGCGAGATCTACGTTCTGACCAAGGAGGAGGGCGGCCGTCACACCCCGTTCTTCGATGGTTATCGTCCTCAGTTCTACTTCCGTACCACCGACGTTACCGGTACGGTCAAGCTCCCCGAGGGCACCGAGATGGCTATGCCTGGTGACCACATCACCATCGAGGGCGACCTCATCCACCCGATCGCCATGGAGGAGGGCCTGCGCTTCGCTATCCGCGAGGGTGGCCACACCGTCGGTTCGGGCATCGTCTCCACGATCATTGAGTAAATTAGCTCTTTGATATAGCTGACTTAGAGAACCCGGCACTTATATGGGTGCCGGGTTCTTTTCTGCAATGGATATTGAGCCGTTGCTGGTGTCGAGAGGATCGATAATGGTCCTGGATGCACCGTCGATTAGCTCTCGATGGCTTCATTGATGTGTTCCAAATATGAATGGATCCACCGAGAACCAATTGACTCGAGGTTTTCATTGACAGCACTTACGTGGAGCTGATAAAGTAACAACTCGTGCCCGTACGGGGCGGAAATGAAAGGTTCAGGATACATGCGTACTCTAGTTACTCTTGCGTGCACTGAGTGCAAGCGCCGCAACTATACGACCACCAAGAACAAGTCGACCATGCCTGATCGTATGGAGATCAAGAAGTATTGCCCCTGGTGCCGTCACCACACGCTGCACAAAGAGACTCGCTAGTCTCTAGTCACATACGCCAGTAGTTCAATTGGTAGAGCATCGGTCTCCAAAACCGAGTGTTGAGGGTTCGAGTCCTTCCTGGCGTGCCAGTCATTATTCCGTAAGCTCTCACTTGGGAGCTTACGGTTTACTCATGTATAAGCGCATTGCGCGGAGGTAACCCAAATGGCCAACAAGAAGAACAAGAAGAAGGCTCAGCAGCCGGCACCTGCCAACAACGCTGCCGCCAACTCCAAGGTTGAGGCCAAGAAGGCCGTTGCCAAGAAGAACGAGAAGGCTGCGAAGTCCAAGAAGAACGAGAAGCCTGGTTTCTTCGCCCGCACCAAGAAGTATTTCGCTTCGGTCAAGTCCGAGATGAAGCGTGTCACGTGGCCCGATAAGAAGGAGCTCGTGAACTATTCGGTCGTCGTTTGCGCTTCTCTGGTCGTCGTCGGCGTCGTCATCGCTCTGCTCGATGCTGGCTTTGGCGAGGCTCTTGCTCTGTTCTCTGGATTGAGGGGCTAAACCATGTCTAAGCGTTGGTACGTCGTTCACACTTACTCCGGATACGAGAACCGCGTAAAGTCCGATCTCGAGCATCGTATCGAGACCATGGGCATGCAGGACCGTATCTTTGATATCGAGATTCCTATGGAGCGCGTCACCGAAATTAAAGAGGGTGGCAAGCGCGAGACCAAGGATTCCAAGATCTTCCCGGGTTATGTCCTGGTCCGCATGGAGATGGATGACGATGCTTGGACGTGTGTTCGCAACACGCCCGGCGTCACCGGTTTCCTAGGCGGCAACGGCAAGCCCGCTCCGCTTTCCCGCGACGAGTACAACAAGATGACTCGTCGTCCCGGTAAGGGCGATTCGCCCAAGCGCACCTCGGTTGATATTCAGGTCGGCACGTCCGTCCGCGTCACCGATGGCCCGCTTACCGACTTTGATGGCAAGGTCTCCGAGGTTAACACCGAGGCTGGCAAGCTCAAGGTCACGCTAATGATCTTTGGCCGCGAGACGCCGGTCGAGCTCGACTTTAACCAGGTCGCTGTCATCGCTTAAGTTTTCGTCCGTTCGCGCGAGCGTGCTTCTTCTGTGACTGCTCATCTCAGGAGTGCTTCTAACACGTGCGTGCTTACGATATAGCAAGTACTTCACACTCGTGATTCGAAAGGAATGACCATGGCTGAGAAGAAGGTTGCCAACGTCATTAAGCTCCAGATTCCTGCTGGTGCAGCTAACCCCGCTCCTCCCGTCGGCCCCGCCCTGGGCGCTGCTGGCGTGAACATCATGCAGTTCTGCCAGGCCTTTAACGCCGAGACGCAGGACAAGAAGGGCGACATCATCCCCGTTGAGATTTCTGTCTACGAGGATAAGTCCTTCTCCTTCATCACCAAGACCCCGCCGGCGGCTCACCTCATCAAGAAGGAGCTGAACCTCAAGTCTGGTTCCGCTAAGCCCCAGGCCGACAAGGTTGGTCAGCTCTCCCAGGAGCAGCTCACCAAGATCGCCGAGATCAAGATGCCGGACCTCAATGCCAACGACATTGACGCCGCCAAGAAGATCATCGCCGGTACCGCCCGTTCCATGGGCGTCACCATCGCTGAGTAGCGATTTCTTATGGTAACGACGGGTGCTCCGACCGGGGTGCCCGTTAAATGTGTGCAATAGGGCACACGATACGATGTGGGAGGGCTCACGCCCGTTTAACCACAGGAGGTAATGCACATGGCTAAGCATGGTAAGAGCTATAACGCCGCTGCCGAGAAGATCGACCGCGCCACGCTCTACACCCCCCTTCAGGCTGCCAAGCTCATCAAGGAGCTCGACACCGCCAAGTTCGACGAGACCGTCGAGGCTCACTTCCGTCTGGGCATCGATACTCGTAAGGCTGACCAGAACATCCGTGGTTCCATCTCCCTGCCCCACGGCACCGGCAAGACCGTTCGTGTTGCCGTCTTCGCCGAGGGCGAGAAGGCCCGCGAGGCTGAGGCTGCCGGCGCCGACATCATTGGTTCCGACGAGCTCGTCGCCCAGATTCAGAAGGGCGAGATCAACTTCGACGCCGCTATCGCTACGCCGAACATGATGGCCAAGGTTGGCCGCATCGGTAAGATCCTTGGTCCCCGTGGCCTCATGCCGAACCCCAAACTCGGCACTGTGACCATGGACGTCGCCAAGATGGTCTCCGAGCTCAAGGCTGGCCGCGTTGAGTACCGCGCCGACCGCTACGGCATCTGCCACGTGCCCCTGGGCAAGAAGTCCTTCTCTGAGCAGCAGCTCGTCGAGAACTACGCTGCCCTGTACACCGAGATCCTGCGCGTCAAGCCCTCTTCTGCTAAGGGCAAGTACGTCAAGTCCATCTCCGTGTCTTCCACCATGGGCCCTGGCGTCAAGGTCGATCCCGCTGTCCAGCGTGACTTCCTGGCTGAGTAACTGCTAGTTACTGCCTGAGTACAGCAAGCATTGCTAAAGAAACCCGGTTCTGCCTTTTGCAGGACCGGGTTTCTTGCTATCGCGTCAAAAGCACCACAAAGGGGACAGTGTCCTCTTTGTGGTGGTTACCAGGGTGTTCTGGCCGTTGAGGACTCGATGGCTTCGTGGCGTTTGAGCTCGCGGCGCATGGTTTGTGAGTTGAGCCAGGCTGCTTGCCAGCCGCGGATGGGGTAGTGCGTCTGGTCGAGCTCAAACTGCGTATAGCCGCAGGCGTTGATGATCGTCGTTCCACACACATGCTGACGCTCGCGCTGAAAATCGCAACCGTAGCTTTGGTGCACATGTCCGTGCACCATGTAGTCGGGATTCCAGGATTCGAGTGCTGTGTTAAAGCACTCGAATCCTCGATGCGGCAGATCGTCCAGATCACCCATACCGGCGGCGGGTGCATGGGTAAGCAGAATGTCGCACCCGCCGACCATCCTAACCTTACGCGACAGCTTACGCATGCGCTTGGACATCTCGCGTTCGGTGTACATGTTGGCGCCGTCGCGATAACGCATGGACCCGCCAAGGCCCGCAATGCGAATCCCTCGGTACGTGTACACGCTGTCCTCTACGCAGATACATCCACCCGGTGCATGACGTGCGTAGCGGTCATCGTGATTGCCGCGCACGTAGATGAGCGGTTTGTTGATGACCGTAACCAAAAACTCAAGATAGTCCGGGTCCAGATCGCCGGCGGACAAAATCAGGTCGACGCCCTCAAAGCGTTCCTTGCGAAAGCACTCCCAAAGGCATCGTTCTTCGGTATCGGCTATGGCAAGGATTTTCATAGGGCAGGGACTTTCGGCTCATCGTCGAGCTGCGGAATGGTGCCTACCACGTTATCCGCCAGCCAATTCATCTCGACAATCTGCGTGCTCGGCAGCGGAGGGAAGCCTTCGATCTGTACCACGCCGTTCTGACTGTGGAGCTCGCCGCCAAAGGGGTTGATGGATCCCTCGACAATGCCGTTGCGGAGCAACTGCACGAGTTTGCGCGTCTGGTAGGGTAGGCCCGGAGCGTAACGGATGTCGATAACGCCGGAGCTCATGCCGTACCAGTAGTTGACGGCGCGCACTTGGTTGTCATCGCTGGTCTCGTCCCACGTGCCGTGCAGAAGGCTGCGAACGATGAGCTCGTAGTAACGGCCCCAGTTCCATACCGGCATGGCGATGCCGGTAACCTTGCCATCGACCAGGCGGTGGAGTCCGTAGGCCGTAGGGTCTTCGAGCGACTTTGACATGTCAGCGCCGGTCATGACGCTCACGCCTTCGCGGCACATGGCCTCGGCGAGACCGCCGGCGGGCACATCGCCCCAGGTGAGGATAATTTGCGCGCGGGGGTCGAGCAGCGAGGCACCGATGGCAAAGGCATTGATCTCGCTGAGCGCGCCGGATGCGAAGACCGACGCGTGGTAGCCGATGCGATGGTTGTCCGCCATGCTGGCGGCAAGGGCGCCCAGGAGGAACTTGGCCTCGTACATCTTGCCAAAGTACGAACGGACGCTTTGGTGGGGAAGGCCGATAGAGCAGTTAAGGAACCGAACCTGGGGATACTCAACGGCAGCTCTGAGCGTGTATTCCATCAGGCGGTGCGAGGTCGAGAAGATGACGTTGTCTCCATGTTTGACAGCCGTTTCTACGGCGGCGTAGAACACGTCCGGATCGTGACAGTCTTCGAACGCCTCGGTGCGCACGATACCGTCAAAGTGCTCATCGAGATACTGACGTCCTTGGTCGTGCAGACTGTCCCAGCTCGACGCCGCACAGGGGAACTCATGGATAAAGGCGATACGCAGGGGGTTGGCCGCCGAATAGACAGTCTTGCCCATAAAGAAGTTGAGCACGCCGGAGGTGGACTTGGCGGGCGACTCCTCCTCATCGACGCTCGGCGCTTCGACAAGATCGACCTTGTCCTCGTCGTTTTTGCCGGCAATGACCAGCTCGCGCCAGATCTTGCACAGGCGGTTTACGACGATATCCGTTGGCGTATCCAGCAGGCGGTCCTGGTTGTACACATTGAGGTAGACGAGCATGGCGTCGGCGGGCGTAATGTCCAGGTGGTCGCCGCCTGCGCGAAGGTAGGCGCGCTTAAAGAGCAGGAAGGTGTGGCGCAGGTAGTCGACCTTTTTCTGCGGCCATTTTTCGATAAGGTTCCGACCGAGCATCTTGGCGAGCGTCTCGTAGCTTCCCTCACGCGAGAACTCGATTTCGTATAGGGGGCAGACGCGCCAAAACGCGCAGAATTCACCGTACAGGCGGCTTTCGACGGAATCCCATGTGCCGGGGTAGAGACGGGTGACCTTGGCCGAAACCGTCGGGGCGTCTAGGAATTTGAGGACACTGACGCGTTTGTTGCCTTCCTGGACATAGAACCGATGCATGAACTCGGTGACGATGATGGGATCGCGATAGCCCTCGGTTACCTGGATGTCGTAGAGGTTGGACCACTTGCGGGCGAACTCAGTGTTAAACGGCAGCAGGGGCATAAAGTTGCATGAAAAGGCGGACTGACGGCCTTTGGTGACTGTGCCGACGACCATTTCGAGCGGAATATCCCTTAGGCCGTCATTCTCTCGCTGACCTAAGGGGAGCTGGGCAACGAGGCTGTCGAGGTCCGTAAGGTACGGGTGCTCGCTTTGGCTGATGGCGCGACGGCGTCCCTGCTCGCCGCGCTTGCGTGCTTGACGATAGGCCTCTTCCATGATGTTGCTCCCTTAGTCGTTTAAACAACTATATGAACCATGGTACCACGAATGAAAACCACCACAAAGGTGCCTGTCCCTTTTTGGCGGGTTAGGCGATGATGGGGGCGATGGCACGGATGCAGGCGTCGGCTGCCGTGAAAGTAGTGCTGTCGTCGCTGACGATAAAGATGATCTTTCCTTTGATGCCAAAGTCGCCGATTTCGCTAAAGAGTACGTAGGGCTCCTTGTCAAAGCCCGAGATGGGAAGCACGGCGGCCTTGGTGGCGCTGGTCAGCTCGTCTGCCAGCACGTCAAGGGAAGCCCACTTGGACGTGTCCTTTACGGCAACGGGCACGGCCACGCGCCCAAAGGGCATCAAATGCACGAGTGTGTTCTTGGAAATGTTGGAGTTGGGCACAATGATGGTCTGTCCACAGGCATCCTCAATCGTTGTATGGCGCCAAGTGATGTCTTGGACCACGCCGGATACGCCGCCGACCTCGATATTGTCGCCGGGCTTGATGATGCCCATAAAGGTCACCTGCATGCCGCCGATAAGGTTTGACAGCGTGTCCTGAAAGCCGAGCGAAATGGCGATGCCGCCGACGCCAAGAGCGGCGACGAGAGCGTTTGCGTTAATGCCAAAGCAGTTGTCGAGGATAAAACTGCCGCCGATCGTCCATATGACGGCGCGCGCGATGTTGATGAAGATGCTGGATGAAGGGAGTGGGTTATCGTCGCGGTTAAGCAGGTGGCGCAGGGTCTTGGACGCGACCTTGGCGGCAACGGCGGTGCCGATAGCCAAGATACCTGCCCAGATGATGTTGTGGACCCATCGTTGTGCAAAGAAATGAAGAATTGGCTCAAACAATTCCATGCAGGGAAACCTCCTCATGATCGTCCAACCATGATACCCACCAAGAAGCCTGTCCGATCACATCGGACGGGCTTCTGTGCTTGATATAAGGTCTGCACGGCGGGCTGCAAGGCCCGGCGGTGTAGCTTAGCGGCGGCGCTTCCAGATCAACGCAGTGGCTAACGCAAAGTGGGGGAGTCTTTTCATGGCAGTCTCCTTAGTCCTTAACAAAAACCACCACAAAGGTGCCTGTTCCCTTTGTGGTGGTTTTCTAGGTCGTTAGCTCAGCAGCATGCGGTCGTTGGCGAGCTCGCCGCCCGAGACCTCCTCGAACTTCTGCAGCAGGTCGGCCACGGTGAGCGACTTTTTCTCGTCGCCGGCCACGTCGTAGATCACATGGCCCTCGTGCATCATGATCAGACGGTTGCCCAGACGGATGGCGTCGTTCATGTTGTGCGTGACCATGAGCGTGGTCAGGTGGTTCTCGTCGACGATCTCCTCGGTCAGGTTGAGCACCTTAGAAGCCGTCTTGGGGTCGAGTGCGGCGGTGTGCTCGTCGAGCAGCAGCAGGCGCGGCTTGGTGAGCGTGGCCATCAGCAGGGTGAGCGCCTGGCGCTGGCCGCCCGAAAGCAGACCGACCTTGGCATTGAGGCGTGTGTCCAGGCCAAGGTCCAGGCGTTTGAGCAGCTCAATGTACTCGTCCTTCTCGGCCTTGGTGACGCCCCACGAAAGACCGCGACGCTGGCCGCGGCGCTTGGCGAGGGCCAGGTTCTCGGCAATCTGCATGTCGGCTGCGGTGCCGCGCATGGGGTCCTGGAACACTCGGCCCAGGTACTTGGCGCGCTGCGACTCGCTCAGACGCGAGATATCGTTGCCGTCAAGCTCAATAACGCCCGAATCGAGCGGATACACGCCGGCGATCATGTTGAGCAGCGTGGACTTGCCGGCGCCGTTGCCGCCGATCACGGTTACAAAGTCGCCGTCGTTAAGGGTGAGATCGACGCCGGTGAGTGCGCGCTTCTCGGTGACGGTGCCCTTGTTAAAGGTCTTTTTGACGTGCGAGAGCTTAAGCATCTGCCTCATCCCCCTTCGTGTAGGAGCTGCGGAGCTTATAGCGCTCCCAAACCACGGGCACGCACAGGGCCACGGCAACGATCACGGCGGAGAGCAGCTTCATGTCGTTGGCATCCATACCCAGCTGCAGCACGATGGCGCGGATGAGGAAGTAGACCACGGAGCCAAAGACGGCAGAGGCCAGGCGGACGGAGAACTGCGTGAGACCGCCGGGCAGCAGGCGGCCGAGCACCTCGCCGATGACGATGGCGGCAAGACCGATAACGATGGCGCCGGTGCCCATGCCAATGTCAGCGTACTTCTGGCTCTGGCAGATGAGCGCACCCGAAAGGCCGATAAGGGCGTTGGAGAGCACGAGGGCGATCATCTTGGTGGTGTTGGTGTTAACGCCCAGGGCGCGGATCATGTACTCGTTGTTACCGGTGGCACGCAACGCCGAGCCGATCTCGGTGCCAAAGAACCAGTACAGGATGGCGACGATGGCCACGGCCAGCACAATGCCCAGGATAATGACAACAGTGGACTGCGGCAGGCCCGTCATGTTACTGACGGATGAGAAGATAGTGCCCTTGGCAAGGATGGGCGTGTTGGATTTGCCCATGATGCGCAGGTTGATGGACCACAGACTGATCTGCGTAAGGATTCCGGCGAGGATTGCGGGAATTTCAAAGACGGTGGTCAAGATGCCCGTGACGGCGCCGGCGATGGCACCGGCGCACATGCCGGCCAGCACGGCGAGCAAGGGGTCGACGTTATTGTTGACGATGAGCACGGCGCAGACGCAGCCGCCGAGGGCAAAGCTGCCGTCGCAGGTCATATCGGGAATGTCGAGCAGGCGGAACGTGATAAACACGCCAAGCACCATAATGCCCCAGAGGACGCCCTGCGAAACGGCGCCCTGCAATGCAATGAGCATGCTTCATACCTCCTAGGATAGGGTGGACACGTGATTTTCCATAATAGCGGTAACAATGCATAGAAGAGCTGCGGACAGACGTTTTGTTTTACCTGAAACAAGCAGGGCGGACGCCGGTCTACAGCGCCCGCCCTGTGGCTCAGATATTGAATAACGCGGCTAAAGCGCGAGCACGGGCTCTAGACGCATGCCGCGTATAGCATTACGCGTCCAGAGCGGAAAGGTCGATGCCCAGGGCCTCGGCCATTTCGTCGTTCTTGACGACGACCAGGTCCTTGCTCGAGAGGTGTTTGATCGGCATGTCTTCGGGCTTGGCCTCGCCTTTCAGGATCTTAACGGCCATCTCGCCCGCGGCGTAGCCCAGGTCCTCATAGTTGATGGAGAGGGTGAACAGGCCGCCGGCCATGCACATACCCTCCTCGCCAGTCACGAAGGGGAGCTTGTTCTCCTTGCAGATCTGGCCGACCTGCGAGGCACCCGCGGCGATGGTGTTGTCGGTGGGGGAGTACAGCGCGTCGACCTTGCCCACGGCAGACTCGATGACGGACTGAATCTCGTTGGAGCTCGAGACAGTGAAGTCAGTGTACTCGAGGCCCAGCTTGTCGAGTTCCTTCTTGGCGGCCTTGATCTGGACGTCGGAGTTGGACTCGGCGGTGCAGTAGAGTAGGCCGACCTTTTTAATGTCGGGCAGGACCTTCTGCATCATCTCGAGCTGCTCGGCGACCGGGGTGAGGTCGGAAGCGCCCGTGACGTTGGTGCCGGGCTTGTCGTTGTCCTGGACCAGCCCGGAGGCGGCGTAGTCGGTGATGGCGCAGCCCACGATGGGGATATCGGCCGTGGCGCCGGCGGCAGCCTGCGCGGCGGGCGTGGCGATGGCATAAATCAGGTTGACGTTGTCGCCCACAAACTTGTCGGCAATGGACTTACACGTGGACTGGTCGTTCTGGGCGTTCTTCTGGTCGATCTTGACCTTAAGGCCGCTCTCCTTGATGGCCTTGACAAAGCCGTCGTTGGCGGCATCGAGTGCGGAGTGCTCGGTGAGCTGCAGAACACCAATGGTGTAGTCGGAACCGGCGGCAGCGGAGCCGGAACCAGAGTTGCCGCCGCATCCGGCGAGCGGGGCGAGCGCGAGCAGGCCGGCGGAGACCAGAAGGCTCCTGCGGCTGATGGTGATGTCCTTCATATCATTACCCCCAGTATAAAAATGGCTGGAAACACTGCACTGGGACAAAGTGCAAGTGGGACTATAGTAGCGCTGATGTCCATTTTTACAACAGCCTGGCGGGTTTTTTAATACAGAATCGGATGGGCGGTACGGGTAGTCGAATGGGCGGCGGAGGGTCTTATGCGGCGGAGGAGGCGTCGTCCTCGTCCAGGGCGGCGAAGAGCTTCTTGCCGTCGAGCAGGCGCGTGCTGACGTTTCTCATACGGGCGATCTCGACGGTGCGCAGCGTATCGTCGGTGCCTCGGGCGTCGTAGACCGTTCCCAGCAGATACGAGATGCCATCGCGCTGCCTGATGGCAAAGGGACGGAGTGTCATCCGTGCTGCTTCGGTTTCGCCGCGTGTCGTGACGCTCGAAATATCAAAACTCACCGTGGTTCCGTGGTCGATGGCCTGCTCGACGAGCTCGCACGTGTCGATGCGCTTGATGGGCGTGCGTGTTGCCTTGGTAGCCTTGCTGCCTGCGCTTGGAGCGGGTTCGGGTGTATCGAGGTAGCCGCGAACGTCGGCGCTCGCCATGGCAACTAAGTGCTGCGCCATGCTCTTGCGGATAGCGATAGGCGTGGAGCGGTTGCGCATGACCATACCGTGGAGCCGGATGATCTCTTCATCGGTGAGCGGGCGGGTAAGAAGTTTGTAGCCCACGCCGCGTTTGTACTCAATTTCGTATCCGGCATGGCGAAGCGCGGAGATGGCGGTGTAGATGCTGCGCCGCGCCGCCGAGATGGGCATGCGGGCGGGGTCGTCGGGATGGGCGAGGCGCCGGATCAGCTCATCGGAAAGCATGGCCTTGTCTTCGCCGGTGTTTTCGCTCAAGAGCTGCAGGATACGAACGGCGCGATAGGCTGCCATCGAGGCGGCGCCCCTCGTCGTGGTGTCGTAGGTTTCAACAGCGGCTTCGGTCATGGTGCCCACGTCCTTTCCGTTTTGGGTGGCGACGGTATGGAGCCTAGGACGTGGGGCTTTCCCAGGGGCGCAGGGCGCTCTGGGCGGTCGGTAGTCGTCGGCAAACGGCGGGTCGAGTTTTCAACAGCCCTGCTCAACTGACCAAAAACTTGCCAAAAGCTTGACGGATGCTGTTGAAAAAAGCGCCTCTCGACCGATGTCGAGAGACGCTTATGCGGTGAGCGTTGGCGTGTGGCGACGCGAGCTAGCGTCCGACAATTAGAAGTCGGCGTTGCCCACGGTGCGCGGGTGCGGCAGGACGTCGCGGATGTTGCCCACGCCGGTCAGATACATGACCAAGCGCTCGAAGCCCAGACCGTAGCCGGCGTGCTTGCAGGAACCGTAGCGGCGCAGGTCAAGGTAGTACTTGTACTGCTCGGGATTCATGCCCAGGTCCTTGATGCGGGCCTCGAGCAGATCCAGGCGCTCCTCGCGCTGGGAGCCGCCGATAATCTCGCCGATACCGGGAACCAGGCAGTCGGCGGCGGCGACGGTCTTGCCGTCCTCGTTCATGCGCATGTAGAACGCCTTGATATCGGCCGGG
>URBB01000006.1 GCA_900545835.1 uncultured Collinsella sp.
GGAGGCGGGGCATGCCCCGCCTCTTACACCACATCTCTGTGCGCTACCGCGGATTCGTAGCTTCTAAGCGTTTTTGCCGACCGCTCAGATGCCTCACCAACATAATTTGAGTTATTCGGCCTTATCCTATACAAATGGTGCGATCGCAACGTCCTATTCGAATTGATTCAGGTAGATTTATGGGGCTTGGTTGCGAAATTAAGGCGATTTTAACTTCGATTGCGGTTCAAGGGGCCTTGACTAGTGGTTCAGCTGGCCGAACAACTCGAAAAATGTAGGTGGGCCAACCTGCCGACTATGTGAAGCACGCGTATTTGCTCGTTTTGATGAAAACTAGGGTGCAGCCATAAGGCTGCGCCCTAGTTTACTGCGTGTCGGTGTGCCCAGACGGATTGCGCTGTGCCTGGCAGGCGCTCCCGCAGATGGATCGGTTATTTCGCGAATAGGTTCTTGAGGTTGAACTCGGCCTGAACCGTGCGGAGCATGAGGTCGGTGTCGTCGAGGCCCAGGTGCTGCTCGTTGGCGTCGGGCGCGAGGGTGCCGCGACGGCGGGCCCAGTTCTCGAGCGCGGCGGGGGCGGACTCGCGGGGGAGCGAGCGGACGTCGGCATCCAGGCTGCGGCAGATCTGGCGCGAGTCGATGACGATGATCTTGCCGGCGCGGCGTGCCTCGGCGTAACCGTCCAGGTGGATCTTGAACCAACTGTCCTCAAAGGCGGCGTTGTGCGCCATGTACGGGTACTTCTTCATAAGCTTGAGCAGCTGCTTCTGCAGTTCCTTGTTCTCGCGGAATGGCTTTTTGCCGTCGATGTCGTCCCAGGTGATGTGGTGGATATTCGACAACGGCACATCCTCGCCGCGGTAGATGTCGGGCAGACCGCAGTAGTGCGCCTCGGCGTCGTGCGGGACGGCGTCGCTGGTGAGCTCCATGATTTCCCAACCCACATTGATGATATAACCGCGCTCGGGTGCACGGCCGGTGGTCTCGATGTCGATACCGAGCACGGTGCCCTGGATGGGCTTGCGGGCGTAGGCCACGCCGAGCGCGTCGCGGTCGCCGCGGATCTCGCGCATGACCGACGCGGCGGCGCGCTTTTGCATCTTGCCGATGGCGGCGCAGGTGTCGGCATCGGACAGGCCGCGCGAAAGCGTCGCGGGCGTCACGTTGCGCAGGCGCGCCTCGCCAATCTGGTCGCACAGGTCGCGGTTGCGGTCAGCCAGGTCGCGCACGGTGGCAAAGTCGAAGCTGGGGTCGCCCTCGGCGGTAAAGTACTCGGTTTCGAGCACCTTAAGGGCCTCCTCGCCCTTCTGGCGCTCGGACTCCATGGCGCCGTGATCGCCATAGATAAACATGGGAATAAACGGCTGGCGCTCGTATTCGAGTGCTTGTGAAACGTTCATATAACTGCTCCTTGGACGGGCCGTGTCGCGCGGCTCGGTGGCATTGAGTTATGGCGAGATGATAGTTTACCATGGGCAACTATTGGCATCGCGCCTAGGACGACTACAATACCCTAGTTGACCGCTAGGACTTTTACAATGCTGCCGAAAGACACGAAAGGTTCCATCCGTCATGGATTTGCTGATTGATATTCTGCTCGACGCCGGCAAGGACACGCTCTCGCTGGTGCCGTTTTTGTTGGTGACGTATCTGGCCCTCGAGACCTTGGAGCACGTCGCGGGCGACCGCGTTAACGGGGCCATCAAGCGCGCCGGCGCCGCGGGTCCCGTGGTTGGCTCGTTGCTGGGCATGGTGCCGCAGTGCGGCTTTTCGGCAATGGCGGCAACGCTGTACGCCGGTCGCGTCGTGACGCTGGGCACCTTGGTGGCGGTGTTTCTCTCGACCTCTGACGAGATGCTGCCGCTGCTACTTGCCGAGCAGGTTCCCGTGCAGACTATGGCGATGCTTTTGGCTTCGAAAGCGCTTATCGCACTGGTCACGGGCTTTATCGTAGATGCCGCCATTCGCGGTCTGCGTCGCAACGCCCGTGCGCATGCGGCGATTCGTCGTACCGTGTTGGGGACCACTGCCAATCCGGCTCATGTGAACTGCGCGCATGACGACCACAGCGGCGGTGACATCATCGACGAGGTGGCCGAGGCGGGCGTGAGCGCCGATCACATCCACGAGTTGTGCGAGCGCGACCATTGCGGTTGCGATGATGATGAAGATGAACGCGAGCGCGACCACGGACACAGCCATGACCACGGTCACGCAGGCGAGCATGAGCACCACCACGGCCATGGGTACGACCACGGTCACTCCCACGAAGGTGCGCCCGTCCTGTCGATTATCCGCAGCGCGATCTCGCACACCGTGCAGGTTTCGGTTTTTATTTTCCTGGTGACGCTGGTCCTGGTCGCCGTGCTCGAGACCTTCGGCGAGTCCGCGATCGAGCAGTTCCTGCGTGGCAACGAGACGCTCGCCGTCCTGGGTTCGGCGCTTGTCGGCCTGATCCCCAACTGCTCGGCCAGCGTGGTCATTACGCAGCTGTACCTGGAGGGCGCGCTACAGCTGGCGCCGATGCTCGCCGGTACGCTCATTTCCGCCGGCGTGGGCTATCTTGTCCTGTTCCGCACCAACCGCAGCGCTCGTGAAAACGCCGTGTTCCTGGTCATGATGTACGTCATCGGCGCCGGCTGGGGCCTTATCCTATCCGCCTTCGGCCTCTAAGTAGGCTTAAAAAATGGGCTTCAAATAGCCATGCTCGGCGCCTGCGCAATGCGGCGACGCATGGCATTTTGAAGCCCGTTTTTTGTTGAGTCATGGATTCCGAGCGCTCACACCGCTCAAAACAAAAAGGTAGATTTCCGGGCATGTCCCGAAAATCTACCTTGGTTAGCGCAGCAGCTCGGTGAGGTTGCGCTTAAAGCGGGCCCGGTCTTCGCTGGTAAATGCCGCCGGTCCGCGAGTGCGTCCCCCGGCGCGGCGTACCTTCTTTTCCTCGTGGCGAATAAACAGTTGCATGTCGATGGTCGCCTTATCGTAGACGCGCCCGCGCACGCCGATGGCGGCGGCATCGCGCCCGAGCACCATGCTCGCCAAGCCAATGTCCTGCGTCACGACTACGTCGCCCGCCTGCAGGCGTTCGACAATGGCAAAGTCGGCGCTGTCGGCGCCAACGCTCACATCGAGCGTCGTGACCCAAAAGCCGCGTCGCGCGTACTCGGCATCGCGCGGGTCGTCGCGGCGAATGTGCCGTTCCAGGTTTTGCGTGCTGTTGCCGGCGATAACAACGGCGACGCCCGCCCGCCGCGCGCAGTCAATCGACTCGCGCGTGACCGGGCAGGCGTCGGCATCAATAAAGAGCGTTCGCGGCATCTAGTGCACCAGTTTGCCAAATTGAATAGCGCGAACGATCAGCGTTACGCCAAACACCAGCAGCGCGGCGCCGCTAAAGATGACGAGCATCTTGGCCGACCATAGCGGATAGATAAACACGAACATGCCGGCGATGATGGAGAGTGCGCCGCTCAGGATAGCGAGGGTGCGGTTGGACGAAAGCTCGGACTCCAGAATGGACATGACACCTTCGACAATCCAGCCAAAGCCGGCTACGATAACCACCATCGTGGTGAGCGTCGCGGTCGAGAAGGCCTGGTTGCGCAGGATTATGACGCCGCCCAAGATAATGAGTAGGTTGGAGATGATGCTCGTCACGCGCCAGCCGGTGGGCAGCAGCGGCTCAAAAATGGCAGTGAACAGCCTGATGGCAGCAGTGATTACAAAGTAAAAACCCAGGACAGTCGTCAAAAAGACGAGGGACTTGGCGGGTGCAAAAAGCAGCGCGATACCAGCAATGAGCGCCAAGACGCCCGTGATGGCGTAAATCCAGCGCACGGCCTTGACGGCCTTGCCTGCCATGCTTTTCTCGTCAAATCCAAACTGGCTCGATTTTTGGTCATCGTTCTTAAAGATGCCCATAATGTCTCCTTTCCGTGCGGCGTAAGCCTTGATCGTTACAACCAGTATCGCCTAAAGGCGCTGGCGTATGGGTCGGGGAGGGCGAAACGTAACCCAAAGGTCCCGAATTGTTTCCGTTGTTCCCCACGTCGCAATTTTCTATTCAACAGGTGTAGAACATTGCAGCCCTGTTCGTTATTGCCTACGTTTTAGGTTAGATTTTCCTAAGGACAATTGGCTTGTATTGGGGGTCCCTATGAACGAAGCAGTTCCCGAGGCACCGTTGAGTGTCGAATCGATGGCAAAGCAAGGCTGCGAAAAGCTCGGCTTGGACGCGTTTGATGCGCTGGTCCGTCGTGCCCGTACATGCCGCCGTTTTGACGAGTCCATGCGCGTGCCGCGCGAGTTTTTGCTCGAGCTGGCGGAACTGGCGCACCTGGCTCCCTGCGGCGCCAATGCTCAGCGTCTTCGTTTTCATGTGGTGAGCGGTGCCGAGGACTGCGCGCGCGTGTTTGACGAGCTTGCATGGGCCGGCGCGCTTAAGGATTGGCCGGGTCCTGCCGAGGGCGAGCGCCCGACCGGCTACATCGCGATTCTGGCCGAGCGCGCCGTTCCGGGCAAGCCTGCCGCTCCCATTACCGAGGTCGACACGGGCATTGCCGCGCAGACGATGATGCTCGCCGCCCGCAGCGCCACGCCCGAGGTGGCGGCCTGCATGTTCAAGGCCTTTACGCCCCGCGCGATCGACGCCATGGGGCTCGATAACGACAAATACGAGCTCAAGCTGATCATGGCTTTTGGCGTGCCAGCCGAGACACAGGCGATCGACGCAATTGATTCCAACCCCGACGGCTCCATCAATTATTGGCGCGACGAGGCACAGGTGCACCACGTACCCAAGCGTTCGCTCGCCGACGTGCTGGTGTAGTTGAGCGTCACCGCGGTGTGATCCGGCGGTAAACCACCACAAAGGTGCCTGTCCCCTTTGCGGTGGTGCGAGAGGAGGGCGTGTGGCAGATTTGTATTTGGTGCGGCATGGGCAGACTGAGCTCAATGTGCAGAATATTTTGCAAGGTGGGCACGATTCGCCGCTTACGGCGCGCGGGCGCGAGCAGGCGCTGGCGACGCGCGCGGCGTTTGAGGCGCGTGGCGTGACCTTTGACCGTGTGTATTCCTCCCCGTTGGGCCGGGCGCGGCGTACGGCTGAGCTAATTGCTGGTGAGGGCCGCTCGATAGAGCTGGTCGATGACCTACGCGAGTGGCATTTGGGCTCGCTGGAGGGTACATCAAATCGCGATATGCCGCCGCAGCCCTGGGGCGATTATCCGGTGGCCTTTGGCGGCGAGTCGGAAGTGCAGCTTCAGTCGCGCATGGTCGCGGCGCTGTCCCGCATCATGGCCAGGCCGCAGCACGACTGCGTGCTGGCGGTTTCCCACGGCTCAGCCTGCCAGGAGTTTCTTGAGTATGTGACTGGCAGGGGAGAGCTACCCGACAACGGTGCCGTGCTTCATTTTGGCTATTGCGACGGGGCGTTTTCGCTCCTTGATTGGTAACGAGCGAAAGGACCCCTATGAATAAAGACCTGTATCTGGTTCGTCATGGGCAGACAATATTCAACCTTAAGCGCATTATTCAGGGTTGGAGTGACTCGCCGCTCACGCAGCTGGGATGCGACCAGGCGGCACGTGCCGGCATGTTCTTACGTGCGCGCGGCATTGAACCCGATCATGCCTACACCTCCACACTTCATCGCACCGAGCAGACTATCGCCAACCTGTGGCCGGGCTTGGCGTACGAGCGCCTGGACGGTCTGCGTGAGTGGTTCTTTGGCGACTTTGAGGCCGAGCGCGTGATGCTTATGCCCGAGCGGCCGTGGCGAGATTTCTATCGTCAGTTTGGCGGCGAGGGCCAGATGCAGGTGCGCGAGCGCATGGCGGCGACGATAACCGATCTTATGCGACGTCCGGACCACGAGTGCGTGCTCGCGGTGAGCCACGGTTCGGCTATCAAGGAGTTTTTGGACCACGTGCGGGGCGCGGCGGCCGACGAGCGCGAACGCGTGCCGGGCAACTGCTCAGTGCTGCATTTTGCGTTTGACGATGCGGCCGATACGTTTGAACTGGTCGAAGTCTTTACGCAGGAAGACTACGCGCGCGAGCTGGGGCTTGAACCGCTCGTGGCTACTGCGGGTCCGCAGCGCGGATAACGCGAGCGCGGCGGCACGGGTCGTCGGCATAACTTCTCGACGCAAAAGGGGCGGAGATGCATGTACCTGCTGCATCTCCGCCCCCTGTTTGTTGGGCTGCCGATTTTTGTGCTGGACGGTCTGGTCTTGCTAGAACCGCGCGACCTGGTGCGTGAGCAGACCCGTCGGAACCTGCGCCGCGCCGCCGCTGACCTGCGCGGCGGGGAAGAGCGCAGCTACGGCAAAGTTGAACGGCTCTTTGCCCGTGTAGGTGCCGGCGGCACGTGCACCGTCGGCCAGGAGCTGTGATGCCTCGACTAGTGCGACAGCGTAGGCAGGGTCGTCGGCCAGTGCCGGCTCCGGCGCCTGGTCGAGCATGGCGCGGATGGCCCCGACGGCGTCCTCGCGCTTGACCTCCCACACGCGGTGCGTAATGCCGGCGGGGTCGGTGACGGCATAGAGTGAAGCGCCCTCTTTTGCGGCGCCGAGGATGATATCCATGACGGGAGAGGCTTCGTAGACAAGCGTTACGGGACGGGGCTGTACCTTGAGGTCGGCGATTGCGCGCGCAGCGGCGGTCGTATCGGCGGCAACCGCGTCGCCGCCCGCCAGCGCACCAACCGGGCAGATCGCCACGACACCCGTCACACGTCCCGGCTCGCCCGAGCATTCGTACACGTAATACGCCGCACCCGGGTCCTTGAGCATCAGACCATCGGCAAGGGCTCCGCGCAGAGCATCGTTGCCGCTCAGGATGCTGCCCATTGCAGGCAGCGCCTCGAGCACGCGGTCCTGAGCCGGGCGGATGCAGGGAAACGGAAGTGCTTTCATGGGCGGTCCTAACGCACGAGTCGGTTTGTTCGCGGCTTATTATGCCCCAACTTGGCCGCTCGCGTCCCAGAGCACGTTATCGGCGAGCGCGATTAGCACCTGCTGACAACGAACGATATCGGCGTGGGGCACATATTCGTTGGGCTTGTGCGCGAGCGCGAGCGACCCGGGACCGTAGCTCATGCAATTGCGGTTACCTGTCTTGCCGGCAATGACGGCGGTGTCGGTGTAGCCGGTAAAGAAGCCGACGGTCGTGTCCGCGTCCGTCACGTCATCGGCGGCACGCTTGAGCGCTGCTAGAAGGGGAGAGTTCGGGTCGCGCTCGATGGCGGGGCGGTCGCCCGTTACGGTGTAGCTGCCATGGCAACCGGGAACGGCGGCTTCGGCGACGGCGATGGCCTGCTCTACCATGCGCGTCGCGGCGGCCGTATCGGTCGGCGGGGTCAGGCGCATGTCGACCCAGACTTTGGCGCGGTCGGGTACGACGTAGGGGCGATATCCGCCCTCGATTTGGCCAAACGTGATGGTCGAAGGTCCCAGCTCATCGTGCGCGGGCAGCGCCATAAACGCGCGACGGAGCGAACACACGACCTCGGCCATGGCAGCGACGGCATCCGCGCCCTTCCAGGGCTGGCTCGCATGCGCCGTCACGCCAGTCATTTCAATCTCGAACCACGTACGCCCCTTGTGCGCCACCTGGATCTGTCCGTCGGTGGGCTCGGTGTCCAGCACCCATTCACGCGAGCCGACCCAGCCAGCATCGATCGTGGCCTCTGAGCCGCGCATAAAGTCCTCCTCGTCGACCGAGCAAATGAGTGAGAAGCCACGGCGGGGCAGCTTGCCTTCTGCCGCCACGCGCTCGAGCGTATGGACCAGTGCGGCAATGGCGCAGGCCAGGCCACCCTTCATATCGCAGGCACCGCGGCCATAGAGTTTATCGTTGCGCACGATCGCTCCGAGCGGCGGAATGTCCGCGTCCCAGCCATCGCCCAGTGTAACGGTATCCATATGGCAGATATAGACGAGCCGTGGCTCGTCGCTCAGTCCCGGCACGGTGACCATAAGGTTGCGGCGCCCGGGCAGCACCTCGAGTTCCTCAACCTGCACGGCATCGAGTACCGGATGGCTCAGCTGCGCCAACCGTTCCTCAACCAACGCTTTGATATAGCGTTCAATCTCGCCCTCATACGCACCTGGGTCGGAACTGTCGATCCGCACGAGCCCTTGCGTAAGCCGCCAGGCAAAATCTGTATCAACCATAGGCACCTCACAGATAGTTAGGTCAACATACAGATTGTATGCCAAGAAGCGGCTCGGCGCATTTAATGGAGCGCTCACAAAAACGGGGGCGCCTCTCGTGCGAAAGGCACCCCCGCGGGCATTCAATGTCAGTGACGGGCAGGCCACATGGGGAGCTGCCCGTCAGGTCAGTCGGCGCTACTTGATCACGCGCACGCGATACATCGACGGAATCTGCTTGAGCGCCTCGATGGTGCTGCTGTCCAGGTGCTCATCGGTGTCGAACATGGTGTAGGCGTTCTCGCCGGCGGACTCGTTGGTCATACGCTGCACGTTGGCGTTGTCTTTGGCCAGGATTGCCGTGATCTGGCCGATCATGTTGGGCACGTTGGCGTGCAGGCAGGCGATGCGGCTTGCGGCGCGCGCCTTGCCCATGCTGCAGGCAGGATAGTTGACGCTGTGCGCGATATTGCCGTTCTCCAGGTAATCCTTGAGCTCGCTGATGGCCATGTCGGCGCAGTTGGCCTCGGCTTCGCCGGTGCCGGCACCCGAGTGCGTGGTGATAAACGTGTTGGGCATCTTGACCGTCTTGGGCGTGGCGAAGTCGCAGCTAAACCAGCTGAGCTTGCCCTCGCGCAGGGCAGCGTCGACGGCATCCTCGTCAATGATGGTTTCGCGCGCGTAGTTGATGAGCACGGCGTCGGGTGCCAGCAGGTTAATCTGCTCGGTGCTGATCATGCCGATGGTGTCTGCCTTGCTGGGCACGTGCACGGTGAGGTAGTCGCAGCCGCGGCATAGATCCTCGAGCGTGCCCACGCGCTGCACCTCGCGGCTCAGCACCCACGCGTGCTCGACGGAAATGAACGGGTCGTAGCCGTAGACATCCATGCCCAGGTCGACGCAGGCGTTGGCGACCTTGGAGCCTACGTTGCCCAGACCGATGACGCCGATGCGCTTGCCTTTAAGCTCGCGGCCCACAAAGGCCTTCTTGGCCTTTTCGGCATCGACCTGAATCTCGGGGTCGTCGGCGTTGTCGCGCACCCAGTTCATCGACTGTACTACGCCGCGGCTCGAGAGCACCAGCATGCCCAGGACGATCTCCTTGACGGCATTGCTATTGGCGCCAGGGGAGTTAAAGACGACGACGCCCTTCTTGGCGTACTCCTCGACGGGGATGTTGTTGACGCCGGCGCCGCAGCGGGCGATGGCGCGGATGCCCTCGGGCAGCTCGTAGCCGTGCAGGTCGGTCGAGCGCATCAGGATCGCGTCGGCCTCCTCGGCGGTGCTTACAAATTCGTAGCCTTCGCCAAACTCGACTTTGCCGTCTTTGGTGATGTCGTCGATGGTCTTAATCTTGCGCATGAAAAACTCCTTAGCTGGTTTGTTTAAAACAAGTGGTTTGAAGTGGCTGATCGGCCCGCGTGCTGCGGGCTAGTTAGATCGCTGGCTCAAACCGTGCTGCGCTTCGAAGTCCTTCATGTACGTGGCCAGTGCCTGCACGTCTTCCATGGTTACGGCGTTGTAGACGCTGGCGCGCATGCCGCCCACCAGGCGATGACCCTTGACGTTTTGAATCTGGTGCTCGGCCGCACCTGCGACAAAGGCCGCGTCGAGCTCGGCGTCGTCGGTGCGGAAGGTGACGTTGGCGATGGAGCGGCTGTCGGCCTGTGTGGTGCCATGGAACAGCATGCTGTGCTCGAGCAGGTTGTAGAGCAGGTTGGCCTTGGCCCAGTTGCGCTCGGCCATGGCGGCAAGTCCGCCGGTCTCCTCGACCCACCGGAACACCTTGCCGCACACGTAGATGCCAAAGGTGTTGGGCGTGTTGAGCATGGAGCCCTTGGCGGCCTGGGCCTTAAGGTCCATGTACTGCGGCGTCTGCGCAAAGGCGGGGCCGTCGGCGATCAGGTCGTCGCGCACGATAACCACGGTCACGCCAGCTGCGCCGGCGTTCTTCTGCGCGCCGGCGTAAATGAGCCCGTAGCGCTCGACGTCGAGCGGCTGCGACAAAAAGCAGCTCGAGACATCGGCGACCAGCGGCACGTCGCCGCAATCGGGCAGCTCGTGGAACATGGTGCCAAAGATGGTGTTGTTCTGGCAGATGTAGACGTAGTCGAGCCCGCCGCCCGCGGCCTCGGCGGCAATGCGCGCGTTGATGTCGGCCATGTTGGGGATGCGGTCGAAATTGGTTTCCTCGGAGCTCGCGAGCAGCACGGCCTCGCCGTACTTGGCGGCCTCTTTGTACGCCTTGTTGGCAAAGTTGCCGGTCACGACGTAGCCGGCGCGGCCGCGGCGCATGAGGTTCATCGGGATGCCCGCAAACTGCAACGTGGCGCCGCCCTGCAAAAACAGGACACGGTAGTTGTCAGGGATGCTCAGCAGGCGGCGCAGAGTTGCCTCGGCGTCGTCAATGATCTGCTGGTACATGCTAGATCGATGGCTCATCTCGAGCACGGACATGCCGCAACCGCGGTAGTCCATCATCTCGTCGGCGATCTCGGCGAGCACGCTTGTGGGCAGTGCGGCCGGGCCAGCTGAGAAGTTGTGCACACGTGCCATCTTCTAGTTCCCCCTCGTAGTCGTTTGAACGTTCGGGATACTTTAGCACAGTGGAGCGCCAGGCGCGACCGCATCACGGTAAAACTCGACTGCGCCGCTATGATTTACAGGATGGTTACATGGGGGAGGGGTGCTTTACTCCTCAGGCAAATCCAAATCTGCGAGCGAAGACATGAGGTTCCTAGGCGCTTGATCTCTTCGTCCTAAAGTAGCTACCTCCTAGTCACTACGATGCTAGCGTGGCGATGACGGCTTCGTCGCCGGCGTATATTAGGGTATTGCCGTCGGGGATGATCGTTTGGCCTTCGCGCTTGAGCATCACCACAATAAACGGATGTTTGCCTTGCGGCACATCGCACAGGCGCTGGCCGGCCAGGCGACCGTGGGGAGTCACGGTGACCTCGCGCAGCGTAACTTCGGTACGCTCTTCGAACGTCGGCGCGGCCATCACCAGCAGATCGCCTTCCTGGATCACGGTGTCGCCATTGGGCAGTACCGGGTGCGCCCCGTCGCGCAGCACCAGGACCACGAGCATATTTGTGGCGCTGCCAATGTCCGTGAGCGAGCGTCCGGCAAACGGATGTCCAGCGCACACCTTGAGCTTTACAAACGACATGCCGTCCTCGTCGCGGTAGTCGTTAAAGGTGCGGCGCACGTCGCCGGTCGCATCGATCATATCGAGCTTTTTCGCCACCGCCGGCAGCAGCGAGCCCTGCACCACAATGCTCGACACGGCAATCACAAACACCAGGTCAAACAGGTCGTGACCGCCGGGGACACCGGCCACTACGGCAAAGAGGCTAAATACGACCGAAGCTGCGCCGCGCAGGCCCGCCCAGCTTACGAGCGCGACCTGGCGGGGGTTCGTCTTAAAGGGCGCCAGGAGCACGCCGACGGCGATGGGACGGCTCACGAAGAGCATAAACGCCATGAGCGCCAGGCCCGGCAGCAGCATTTGCGGCAGGCGGGCGGGCGTCACGAGCAGGCCGAGCAAGAAGAAGATTGTCATCTCGGCCATCTCGGTGAGGGTGTCAAAGAAGTGCGCCATCTCGACCTTGCCGGTGATGTCGCTGGCGCCCAGTACAATGCCTGCCAGGTACACGGCCAAAAAGCCGTTGCCGCCCAGGTAGCTCGGCAGCGCGTAGGCGACGATGGCCACGGCGAACAAGAAGATGGTCTGCGCGTCCTTGGCCGTTGCGTGCGCGCGTTCAATCAGGCGGCCCGCCGCCCAGCCGATGGCGAGGCCCAGGCCCACGCCCAGGATAATCTGCTTGGCCAGCAGTGCGGGAATGTTGATGTCGCCGCCGGCCGCGAGTGTAGCGAGCACAGCGGTGAGCATGTAGGCGACGGGGTCGTTGGAGCCCGATTCGACCTCGAGCAGCGAGTCGGTGCCACCTCTCAGCGACAGACTGTGCTCACGCAGTACGCTAAAGACGCTCGTCGCGTCGGTGGATGCCACGACCGATCCCAGCAGCAGGCTGCCGATCCAGTCGATCCCCAGCGCGAAGTGGGCGAACACGCCGGTGATGCCGGCAGTGATGACGACGCCAAGCGTGCTCAGCAGCACCGCCGGCGCAGCGACGGGCTTGGCGCGGTCGATATTGGTGTTAAAGCCGCCGTAGAACATGATGAACAGCAGCGCCGTGCTGCAGACGGTTTCGGTGAGTGCGTAGTCGCTAAAGTCGATATGCGTCGGGCCGTTGACGCCCAACAGCATGCCGAGCGCGATAAAGATGAGCAGGGTGGGGAAGGGGAGTTTTTTGCCGACGGGTTTGATGGTCAGGCACAAAATGATGACGAGGCCGATAAAGAGAAGGATCTGGTTCATAGATGGTGTCCGCTCCTGGGTGGTTGGCGTGGCACGGTCAGTTGTCTGCGGTTATTTGTACCCAAAGATGGTGGGTTTATGGGGTTGGATTGCGGGCGTGCGCGATATCGTCATAGACGGCTGCCGTCTTTGCCTCTGCTCGGAAACCCTTTCCAGCTTTATTGCAACGGAGTACAATGGGTAACGTTTAAGTTCAACTTGAAGTTTTAGTTGCGGCACCGGGCTTCGGCCGCAATGCAAGGAGAGGCGTACCATGGCGATCTATGTGACATCTGACGCTCACGGGCACGTGCGTGCGCTTGACGAGGCCCTGTCTAAGATCTCGTTGACGTCCGACGACACACTGTACGTGCTGGGCGACATGATCGATCGCGGGCCCGATCCGGTCGGTGTTATTAAGCTCGTGCGCTCGCTGCCCAACGCCCGCGTGCTCAAGGGCAATCACGAGCAGATCATGCTCGATGCCATCATTGGCCAGGATCCGCTCGATGCCGAGACCTGGGATATCAACGGTGGCTGGACGACGCGCGAGCAGCTCAACGACATGGAATTTGAGGCATACGAGGAGCTCGTGCGATGGATGGCCGCGCTGCCGCTCTACGCGGTGGTCGAGACTGCCGAGCGGCCGTACCTGCTGGTGCACGCCGGCATTCAGACCGAGGCGGCGCGTGCGTTTTTGCTTGAGCATGGTGTCGATTGCGGCGACGGCAGGGGAGCGGTCGATGCCGATCGCGAACTGCTGCAGCAAATGCTCGCCGTACAGTCGTCCGATGACTTGCTCTGGATTCGCCATGGCTATTGGGATGCCCCGACGGGGCTGCTTTCTGCCGAGGGCAAGGGTTCGGTCGTGGTGAGTGGCCACACGCCAACGGTGTCGCTCGGGCGTTATTGCGAGGTCGGTGGTCTTGCGGGGCTCGATGAGGAATCGGGACGAGGGCAGATCGTGCGCTTGGGCGGCGAGGACACTGCCGGCGTGCCCGATCGCATCGATATCGATTGCGCCGCCGCCACCGGCTCCGAGTTCGGTCGCGTGGGCATCCTGCGCCTGGACGACGGGGCGGAGTTCTACGCGAACATCAACCCGGGCGAATAATCGGTGCAAGGGGTAGCTAATTTTGGACGGGGCCTTTTTTGACTACTTTTGCCCTTCTGCCCGCAAATTGATTTTTCAGGGACGGGGATTAAATAATCATTTGGCTGCCCGCTGGCTAAGTGAGTAGACTTTTTTGGAAATGCCGAGCACCCAACATATTTGCCTCAATAAAACCGCTGGTCACGGACTTGTGCTTTGTCGGTGTGGTCCGGGATTCGGTAAAAGTCTACTCACTTAGTTTTGCGTGTCCGCAACGAGACTCCAGCCGGGGTGATTCCACCGCAAATTAGCTTCTCCCATCGCCGCAATTAGGCGCCGTACGGATTCCGGTCCCTCTCTATGCGTTGGCGGATGTGGGCGTACTCGATAATCAACAGTACCAGCAGTAGGGCCATGATGGCTAGGTAGCTCACGACGGCGCCCATCAGGCCGAGCAGATTGATCAGAATCACCGGGAGCACCACGCTCACGGCAAAGCAGATCAGGTAGATCTTGGTGACATCTCCAGCGTGGCGCAGCACCGTGATGATGGCGTAGATAAAGTCGATTGCCGCGGTGACGCCGCCGGCGACAACCATTAGCAGTGCCAGCGTGCGGTAGCGCTCAAAGTTAAGGCCGTACATAAAGCTCATGATGGGGATGCCGGGACCTGCCATAAATGCGGCGCACGCTCCGGTAATGACCACGATCAGCGCCATAACGGCAACAATAATCAGGTCAAAGCGGCGACGCTTGCGCGGATTCGCCCAAATGCTCGACAGACGCAGGAGCTGCGGTTTATAGATAAATCCAATGCTCAATAAAATAGCCTGCGCCGGAAAGAATAGGGCATTAAAGTACAGCTGATACTTGTAGGCCAGCGTGCCCTCCATCACGAACTTGGGCATGCTCTCGATTAGGTTGAACAGGAACAGCGCGCCAAAGAGCGGGGCGCACTGGATAAACAGGTGGCCAGTCTCGCGCAGACTCATGCGGCGTGATTTTTCGGTTTCGAGCAGGGCGAGCGGGGCGGTGACCAGCACGAGCGAGGCGATGGCGGCGATCCCCATGGCCATGGCCGCGATGGGCATGCTGCGCGTGAGGAACAGTGCCACGCTAAAGACCGTGATGACGCCGACGGAACGCAGCGTTTGGCTCATGCCGGCCAAATAGAGTTTGTCGGCCTGCTGCAGGCGGCCCTCGTATACGTCGGCGATGCCGTCGATCACCTTATACAGGTAGACGCCCAGGCCGATCGTGGCCATCTGCGCGTCATAGCCGCGGGCGCTGCTGTATACCAGTCCGCATGCCAGCGCGAGCGCTCCGCAAAGCCAGCGGTTGAGCTGGTAGGAGGCGAAGGAGGTTTTCTCGTCGATATCCGAGACCTGGAAATTGCGCACGCCGTAGTTGCACGCGATCATGATGAGCGTGCCGGTGACAAATGCGATGGAGAACTTGCCGGCTTCCTCGGCGCCCACGAGCTGCGTCGACACAATGGTGAGCAGCGGAAACGCCATGCCCCATACGGCGGTGCCCAGGGTATTCCAAAGGTAGTCGCGACGGGTGGCGTGATCTTCGTACTCGGCTTCTTGCGTGGAGAAGCCGCCGCCGTAGACGGCTCCGAGCAGGCGGTTCCACCAGGCATTGACCATGCGGTGGATGGGGCCGGGCTGGCGATCGCGCTCGCGGCGACGGCGTGTGGCCTGGCTGCTGTCGGGACCGCCGGCGTTACGCTGGCTCAGCTCTTGGATTCGTGCGAGCTCCTCGGCGGTGTGCGATGCGGGAAACAGGCCGTTCTCGATGCGTCCACCCTGCCCGTGCGCCCCGCCCGATACGGTGGGGTCGGTGACGCCGTTGCGGCGGGCGATGGCGCGGCGGATGCTATCGAGGGGCGAGATGCTCAAGGCGATTCCTTTCTCTTGCTGCGTTCTAGTATAGTCGCGGTGGTGTCCATTCGTGTTTTTGAACAGGTTGTTCAATAATTTCGGCGGGCAGCTGTAATTTGTCGGTAAACGTGCGGTATCCTGTTGAAGTTTTGTGACCCCCCCGATGCCGCTTGCGCGGTACCAAGGAGTTTCTACCCATGGATGTCGCTGCGTTTTTGCTGGCTCTTGTGCCGATCATCTGGCTCGTCGTGATGCTGCTGTGCTTTAAATGGCCAGCTTGGAAGGCCGCCATTGGCTCGTTCGCCCTTTCGTGCGTGCTCGCCTTTGCGTGGTGGCAATTGCCGGCGGCGCAGATAGCCACGGCCTCGCTCGAGGGCTTTTTGATGGCCCTGTGGCCCATCGTGCTCGTAATTATCGCCGCGGTGTTCACGTATAACCTGTGCGTGCGCACTGGTGCCATGGACGTGATCGGCGGTATGATCACCTCCATCAGCAGCGATCGTCGTCTGCTGGCGCTGCTCGTGGCCTGGTGCTTCGGCGGTTTTATGGAGGGCATGGCCGGCTTTGGTACCGCCGTTGCCATTCCCGCCGGCATGCTCGCGGGCCTTGGTTTTGAGGCCGTGCCTGCCGTGCTGATCTGCCTGTTGGCCAACGGCGTGCCCACGCCCTACGGCTCCATTGGCATCCCCACGGTGTCCGTTGCCGACCTGGTGGGTCTGGATTCCCTGCATCTGGCGACCGTTCAGCTGGCGCAGCTTGCGCCCTTCTTTGTGGCGATACCGCTGCTTATCGTGCTGGTTGCGGGTCGTGTTGCCGATGACCAGGGCAATGTTGCGAGCGTGAGCGAGCGTCTGCACGGCGTTGCCGGCGTGGCACTGCTTTCCGGTGTGTCCTTTGTTGGTGCGGCCCTGGTCGTTGCCATGTTTGTGGGTCCCGAGCTGGCCGTGGTCGTGGGCTCCATCGTGTCACTCGCGCTGACTGCCGCGCTTGCCATGCGCGCCGAGAAGTCCGGTCACCTGGACGCGCGCTTCCATATGAATATCGAGGCCGGCGAACAGCTTACCGTTAAGTCGGCGCTTTCTGCCTGGTCGTGCTTCATCCTGATTTTTGTGCTGCTGCTGGGCACGTCTAACCTGGTACCCGTCGTGCACGCCGCGCTCGCGCCGTTTGCGAGCCACGTGCAGGTGTATTGCGGCGAGAACCCCGGTACGCTTACGTTTTCGTGGATCAACACACCGGGTGTTTGGA
The DNA here is from genome assembly GCA_900545835.1 of uncultured Collinsella sp. GTDB lineage: Bacteria > Actinomycetota > Coriobacteriia > Coriobacteriales > Coriobacteriaceae > Collinsella. The sequence goes on from URBB01000006.1 coordinate 16,749, forward strand.
TCTTCCTGGCCGCGTTTATCGGCGGTGCGATTCAGGGCGCTTCGCCGCGTCTGATGGGCGAGGTGCTGGCCGCGACCGTCAAGCAGATGATGCCGACGGTAATCACGATGCTTTCGGTGCTGGGCTGCGCCAAGGTGATGGGCTATGCGGGCATGATCTCGTCGATCAGTGCGTTCTGCATTGCTGTCGCCGGTGGTCTGTACCCGATTCTGGCCCCGTGGATCGGTGCCGTCGGTGCGTTTGTGACCGGTTCGGGCACGTCCTCGGGCATGCTGTTTGGTCCCATTCAGAGCCAGGCCGCTTCGGCGCTGGGTGTGAGTGACTACTGGATGGTCGCGCTGAACGCCCTGGGTGTCGCCGCCGGTAAGATGATCTCGCCGCAGACCCTCGCCATTGGTCTTGCCGCCGTGCACGTGCGCGGTAAGGACGCCGAACTCTTGGGCGCGGTGCTGCCCTACGCCGCCGGCATGCTGGTCCTCATGAGCGTCATCGCCATGCTCGGCCAAGGCCTGCCGCTGTAGCCGGCACTTTGGGAACGTCCCTAAGTGCCGGCATCTGGGGACACTCCTTGAATGTTGTCTGTTCAAGAGTGTCCCCAATGACTAGTCGTTTAAAAGCGTCTCCAATGACTAGGCCGCTTGCGTGCGATTTTTGACCGTTGAGCGGGCGCTTCGCCGTTGCCGCAAAAACGTTTTTGCATATCGGGTACAACGGGCTTTACGTGAGTAAAGTGCGCGCCGCGTCCACGTGTCGCGCTTTTAAAGGAGGCCCCATGCCAGGTGTTACCCCCGCAGAAGTTCTGTCCAACTTTGGCATCACGCTGGTCGAAGATCCCGCTGAGAACCAACCCCGCCTGCTGGTTGACCTGCCGGCAGCCGAACTCGTCGAGCATGCCATCCGCCGCAACGAAGGCCGCATGGCCTCCAACGGCGCACTGGTGATCGAGACGGGGGAGCGTACTGGGCGTTCGCCAAACGACCGCTTTATCGCCGACACGCCCGACGTGCACGACAAGATTGCCTGGGGCGCCGTCAACCGCCCGCTGTCCGTCGAAAGCTACGAGACCATCAAGGCCGGTATCGTCGACTATCTCAACGAGCGTGATGTGTTCGTCACCCGCGGCATGGCCGGCGCCGACCGCAACCACACGCGTCGCCTGCTCGTCGCCTGCGAGCGCGCCAGCCAGGCGCTCTTTATTAAGCAAATGCTCGCCCGTCCGCTCGCCCGCGAAATCGCGCGCACCGGCGAGCCGGACTTCTGCGTGCTCGCCGCGCCGGGCTACCAGTGCGATCCCGCCATCAAGGGCCTCAACTCCAGCGCCGCCGTGGTCATCAACTTCCAGGAGCGCGTGATTCTGGTTGCCGGCACCGGCTACTCCGGCGAGATCAAAAAGTCCATCTTCAGCGTTATGAATTACTTGCTGCCCGTCGAGGACGACGTACTGCCCATGCATTGCTCGGCCAGTATGGACCCCGTCACGCATGAGACCGCCGTGTTCTTTGGCCTGTCCGGCACCGGCAAGACCACGCTTTCGGCCAACCCCACGCGTCTGCTGATCGGCGACGACGAGCACGGCTGGTCCGACATGGGCATCTTTAACGTCGAGGGCGGCTGCTACGCCAAGTGCGAGGGCCTGGACGCGTTCCACGAGCCCGAGATCTTCAACGCCGTTCGTTTTGGCGCCATCTGTGAAAACGTGGTACTCGATGAGAATCGCAAGCCTAACTACGACGACGTCTCGATCACGCACAATACGCGCGTGGCCTACCCCGTCGAGCATATCCCCAACGCGTGGACCAAGGGCATGGGCACCACTCCGAGCGTCGTGCTGTTCCTGACCTGCGACGCCTTTGGCGTGTTGCCGCCCATCTCGCGCCTGACGGCCGACGCCGCCATGTACCACTTTGTGACGGGCTTCACCGCCAAGATCCCCGGCACCGAGGTCGGTGTCACCGAGCCCACGCCCACGTTCTCCTCGCTGTTCGGCGAGCCGTTTATGCCGCTCGACCCCATGGTCTACGCTAAGATGCTCGGCGAGCGCATCGCCGACGGCCGCACCCGCGTCTACCTGGTCAACACCGGCTGGATTGGCGGCGGCTACGGCGTGGGCCATCGCATCGAGCTGGCCTACACGCGCTCACTGGTCGCTCGCGCCCCCGACGGTACCATCGAGGACAGCGAGTTTGTGCACGACGATATCTTTAATGTCGACATTCCCACTACGTGCCACGGTGTGCCCGACGGCATCCTGGTGCCGCGCCAGTACTGGCAGAGCACCGCGCGCTACGACGAGGCAGCACACAACCTGGCGGTGATGTTCGAGGAGAACTTCGAGAAGAAGTACTCGCACCTGCCCGAGTCCGTCAAGGCCGCCGGCCCACACGCCCAGGTGTCTGCCGAGGCCCGTCATCGCGGCCGCGGCCTGCTGGGACTCCGCCACTAGCGTCTCCGCGAGTCCATATCCACCACAAAGGGGACAGGCACCTTTGTGGTGGTTTTGCTTGGGCGGATGACTCAGGTTACAATACGCCTGACATATCGCCCCCTTCTCCGGATGGGGGCAGCGCAAGCGCTCTTGTGGCGGCACCGTAGGACTTTGAAGGTGGCCGCTGTGAGGGCGCTTTTTGTTTAGGTGCCCTCGCTCGGGCGCGCACAATGAGGGGAGAGCGTATGAAGAGCTTTATTGCCGAGAATTCGTTTTGGGAGCTGTTTCCGCAGGCGGCGGTCGGCGTCGTGGTCGTAAAGGGCATGAAGCCTGCGGCTCAGATTCCCCAGGAGGACGTGGATGCGATCGCCGCGCTGCTTGACCGCGCCAACATCGATGCGGAGCGCCACCTGACAAGCGATACCATCAGCGAGAATGCGCCGGTTAAGGCATGGCGCGAGGCGTATCGTCTGTTCAAGACTAAGAAGGGCGCGCGTTGCTCAGTTGAGAACCTGCTCAAGCGCGTGCTCAAAGGCAAGCCGGTCGGCCACATCACGCCGGCGGTGGATATCTACAACACGATTTCGTTGACTTATGCGCTGCCCGTTGGCGGTGAGGATTTGCATGCTATTGAGGGCAATCTGCGCCTGGCGGTGACCGACGGCGGCGACGCGTTCTTGCCACTTGGCGAGGAGGCGGATGATCCGACGCTGCCCGGTGAGCTCGCCTACATCGATGATGCGGGCGCCGTGTGCCGCTGCTGGAACTGGCGCGACGGCGTTCGTACGGCGCTGTCCGACGATTCGGCGGACGCATTTCTGGCGATTGAGTGCGTGGAGCCCGAGCGGATGGGGGATTGCCAGGCCGCCATCGATCGCTTGGCCGAGCTGCTTGAGCGCTATCTGGGAGCGACGGTTGTCGTTAAGACGCTTGTAACGCGCGACAATCCCTGCGTGGAGCTGTAGCGGCGCCTAGAATCTATTGATGCCCCAAACCACCACAAAGGTGCCTGTCCCCTTTGTGGTGGTTTTTATGTTGATGGGTTAACAAATGGGATGTTTGGGTATGGGTGTTGTCTTATGCGGCTAAGATGTTTACCCGTTAGCATCATGTAAGCGAAAGGCGGTCGTCACCATGCAGTGGAACGACGAGACACGTTTTGAGGATTTTGTCGGACTGATCAGCGGCCTCTACAAGGAGATTCAGCGCATCAAGACGTCCGAAGGTGCAAGGCTCGGCCTTAAGGGCTCCGACGTCATGTGCCTGTACTATCTTGAGCGCAGCAAGGACGGCCTGACTGGCGCCGACCTCGCCCGCATGGCCGGCGTTACCCGTGCCGCCGTTTCGCGCACACTGGCACATCTGGAGGAGGGCGGCTACGTCGAGGTCGATGATTCGGGTGATGCGGCCGTCAAGTACCGTGCCCCGGTGCGCCTGACTGCCCTGGGCGGCGAGAGCATGAGCGAGGCCGATCGCATCATTCGCGAAGTGCTCGACACCACCGGCAAGGCCATGGGTGCGGAGCAGCGCGAGCAGATGTATGCGTCGCTGCGTACGATTCTTAACACCTTGCGCGAGATCTAAGGCCGCCAAGGCATTTGCCTCCAATTAACAACTGCATAGTCCCGTTTGAGCGCGTATGGCGTGTCGGGGCATTGCTGTCAAAATTCCCCGCGCGAGGTCCGCGCAAGAAAGGATTCGCTATGTCCATTCGTATCATTACCGATTCCGCGAGCGATATGACGCCGGCTGAGCATCCCGCTCTGCGTGTTCTGCCGCTGTCCGTCACCTTTGGCACCGACGTGTACATGGATGGCGTCGACATCGATCACCAGCGCTTTTACGAGATGCTCGTGGAGCGCGACGAGCTGCCCAAGACCGGTCAGGTCAACCCGTACGCCTTTTCGCAGGCTATCGCCGAGGTTCGCGAGGCCGGCGACGAGGCGGTGATCATTACCGTGGGCGCCAAGCTTTCGGGCACCAATCAGAGCGCCCGTACCGCACTTGCCGAGGCACCGGGCGGCGACGTGTTCATCGTGGACAGCAATAACGTGACCTTGGGCGAGCGCGTGCTGGTCGAATATGCGCTGCGCTTGGTGGACGAGGGCCGCAGTGCATCTCAGATCGCGGCGGCTGTCGAGGCCGTGCGCGACCGCGTGGTGGTTATCGGCCTGCTCGAGACGCTGGAGTACCTGGTGCGCGGCGGCCGTCTGTCTGCTGCGGCCGGCGCTGTGGGTACGCTGCTCAACGTGAAGCCGGTCGTGGCCGCCGAGGACGGCCTCATCGTGCAGTTGGGCAAGGCGCGCGGTTCCAAAAACGGTCGAAACCTGTTGAACCAGAAGGTCGAACAGGCGGGCGGCGTCGACTTCTCCATGCCGCTGGCGCTTGGTTATACGGGTCTTTCGGACGCGGTGCTCAAGAAGTATATCGAGGACAGCGCCGCGCTGTGGGCCGGCCATGCCGAGAACGAGCTGCCCATCCACACCATTGGCGCCACCATCGGCACCCACGTGGGTCCCGGCGCCGTAGCCGTAGCCTTCTTCCGCCCCGTCAACTAACCGACCTGCCATAAACCACCACAAAGGGGACAGGCACCTTTGTGGTGGTTTATGCTGGTTCCGGTTGAAAGGAGCATGCGATGGCATCTGAGGGCTTTTTTGAGCGTGTGTACGAGGTGGTCGAGCAGATTCCCGAGGGGATGGTCGCCACGTATGGTCAGGTGGCGCTGCTTGCCGGTCGTCCACGATGTGCGCGGTACGTGGGGTATGCGCTGCACAGCAATCCGCGCCCTGGTCAGATTCCCTGCCATCGTGTGGTGTTTGCCGACGGGCGCATATGCGAGGGTTTTGCTTTTGGCGGCCCCGATGCTCAGCGTGAGCTCTTAATGGGGGAGGGCGTGACGTTTACTGATCCCATGCACGTCGATCTGGCCGTCTGTCGTTGGCCGGCCGGACTCTAACAGCTCTGCCGTGGCTAAACCACCACAAAGGTGCCTGTCCCCATCGTGGTGGAACGCCTGTCCCTTTTTGATAGGTTTACCGGAGCTAACTTATGGAGAAGGTATGGCGGCGCATATTGACGCTAGAAAGTAAACCACGGTGAACTATATTGGTTTCAGCAACGGAGCAGGCAATAGGCGATGAAAAAGCCTGCCCTGTTGAGTTTGATTCGCATTCCTCCCCTCTGTGCGATTCAACGGTGTACTTCGGGAACAGGCCCGCTGGCAACTAACTGCCAGCGGGCCTGTTCCTGTTTGTCGGGGGAGTGCAGCGGGCAGAGTCGAACCGGTCGGGCACCAAAAAAGGCGGACGCCGTAGCGCCCGCCCTAAAACAATCCAAAGCTCAAGCCAGCAAATCGGCCTAGTACACCATGCCCATGGCGTCCTGAACCTCGGCCAGGGTCTGCTCGGCGATCTCGTTGGCGCGACGATTGCCCTCGCGCAGCACGTCCTTCACGTAATCCAGATCGTTCTCGTAGCGCTGGCGACGCTCGCGGATAGGTGCGAAGTACTCGTTGACGGCCTCGGTCGCGTACTTCTTGAGCTGGCCGGAGCCGCCCATGCCAATCTCCTCGGCAATTTCGACCTCGGAGCGACCGGTGCAGATGGCGGCCGTCGAAAGCAAACCGGACACGCCGGGGCGGTTCTCGGGATCGAACGTGATCATGCGCTCGGAGTCGGTCTGGCTCTTTTTGATGCGCTTGGCCGTTTCCTCGGCGGTCATCGAGATGTTGATGGCGTTGCCGTAGCTCTTGCTCATCTTGCGGCCGTCCAGGCCGGGCAGCAGCGGGGTCTCGGACAGCAGCGCGTCGACCTCGGGGAACACCTTGCCGTAGCGGTTGTTAAAGCGGCGGGCGATGGTGCGGGTGAGCTCGATGTGCGGCAGCTGGTCACGACCGACGGGCACCACGTTGCCCTTGCAGAACAGGATGTCGCAGGCCTGATGCACCGGGTAGGTGAGCAGAAGGCCGGTAAGCTCATGGCCCGAGGCCTCCATCTCGGCCTTGACGGTGGGGTTGCGCGCCAGCTCGGCCTCGGACACCAGCGACAGGAACGGCAGCATGAGCTGGTTGGCGGCGGGCACGGCGGAGTGCGCGTAGATCATGGTCTTGTCGGGATCGATACCGCAGGCAAGGTAGTCCATGACCATGTTGTACACGTTGTCCTGGATGTGCTCGGTCGTGTCGCGGTCAGTGATGACCTGGTAGTCGGCGATGAGCACGTTGGTCTTGGCGCCCATGTTCTGCAGCTCAACACGGCCCTTGAGGGTGCCGAAGTAGTGGCCCAGGTGCAGACGGCCGGTGGGGCGGTCGCCGGTGAGCATGGTGAACTTCTCGGGCGTCTTGGTCAGGCCCTCGCGAATGGCGTTGCTCTTTTGCAGCGCGACTTCGTAGCTGTTCTCGTTTGGCATGATTGCTCCTAACGTTCGTTCGCAGGTTTTGATGATAACGCGTTTATTGGAGGGGCGGTGCGTAAGTAGGCGAGGGGCGGGAGAGGGACGCGCGTGCTGCGGCATGTGCGATGGGTGCGGCGCGGCCGCGCTTGGCTAACGGTGCCTTGGCACATCCTCGGCAGCTTGCCCTAGAGCTTGTGGTGGCGCTCTTCTTTGCGCTCCTCGGCTGCCTGCTCCTCCTGCTTAAAAGCGGGGTCGTCGGGGGTGACCAGTTCGTCCTCGTGCGTGCGCTTGTTGTAATGGTGGCGTAGTACGGGTTCAAACAGGTGCAGGTGCTTGGCGAAGGCCGCCGAGCCAATGGCGAGCACGGTAAAGATGAGCACACGCATGGGCACTTCGACCTGGTTAATCGCGGCGGCGCCGGCCGAAAGCATGATGCACCAGGCATAGATGAGCAGCACGGCCTGTTTTTGGTTGTAGCCTTCTTGGATCAGGCGGTGGTGGATGTGGCCCTTGTCGGCCTGCCCGATACTAATGTGGGCGCGCTTGCGGCGCACAATGGCGCTAAACGTGTCGATGATGGGCACGCCGGCAACGATGAGCGGAATGATAAGCGAGGTGAGTGCGGCGGTGCGGCTCACGTTGAGCAGCGAGATGGAGCCCAGCGCAAAGCCCAGAAGCAGCGACCCCGAGTCGCCCAAGAAGATGCTTGCGGGGTTGAAGTTGTAGCGCAAAAAGGCCAGACAGGCGCCAAAGAGCGCAATGGAGAGCGCGGCGGCGTCGATGCGGCCCGAGAGAACGGCCATCGAAAACATGGTGAACGACGCGATGCCGCAGATGCCCGTGGCCAAGCCGTCGAGGCCGTCGATGAGGTTAATGATGTTAGTGAATGCCACCAGATAGATCACGGTGATGGGGTAGGCGAGCCATCCGAGCATGATCTCGCCGGGAGCAAACGGGTTGACGATGACGCCGATTTTTAGGCCGCCCATGCAGGCGATAAGCGCGGCGAGGACCTGTCCGGCCAGCTTTTGCTTGGGCGTGAGCTGGAAGACGTCGTCGATAGCGCCGGTCGCAAAGATGACGGTAAAGGAGAGCGCCAGCATGGGATAGCTAATGTGAAGGCGCGGGTGCGGCACCAGGACGGGTGGCCAGCCTAGGTACCAGGTGCCTAGGATTTGCACAATGCAGGCAACGACCAGGCCCAAAAACACCGCCGTTCCGCCCAAACGCGGGATGGGCTTGGTGTTGATGCGGCGCTTAGAAGGATAGTCGACGGCATCGAGCTTAATTGCCAAGCGCTTGACCAGGGGCACCGCGAGGAAGGTCGTGATAAAAGCCGCCGCTGCCACGCATAGGTACGGTATGTAGCTCGGGGATGAAGCCATGAATCTAAAAACCGCCAAGCGTCGAAGGAAAAGGTCAAAGGTTGCTACGCGGAAATGGCATAGCTGTCCCATGATACTCGACCGAGGGGGGTGCGGAGGTTTGCACCGTGCGATTATCACGCGCATACCAGATATTGGAATGTTGTCGATGGCTTGTCGGGATGCCGGCGGGGATCCATATGGACTGTATGGTGATTTTCGGCAAAAGAAAACCACCCCCCACGTTACGAAAATGAACCCACCTAAAACAGGTGGGTGCCCTCATCGACTGTTCCAGCGTCCTTAACAACGAAGGATACCTGTACTAGGCACGACTGTGTGGGCTCCCTAAATAAACGCGACGGTTCACCCAGTTGCTCCGCGGGGGGCGGAATAACTACATCATAAAGCGGCACTTTATCGATTCCAGTCTTGACATTACAAAAATCGTGTCGGACGATTACGGCGCCTTAGGCTCGAGCCGTCTGTGGGGTTGATCCCTTTACGTTTGAGCTGCTGAATCGTTGTTTTGGAGCATGGTTTTATGCCGACGTCGTTGACCGAACTTTTTTCGCCCGCCTGCCATTTGTGTCCGCGCCGTTGCGGTGCGGCGCGCGATGAGGGCGCGCACGGCGTCTGCGGTGCTAACGACACGCTCAAGGTGGCCCGCGCCGCGCTTCATATGTGGGAGGAGCCGCCTATCTCGGGCGAGGCCGGTTCGGGCGCGATCTTCTTTAGCGGTTGCTCGCTTAAATGTATCTACTGCCAGAACCACGAGATCTCGACCGGCAATTTTGGCCTTGAGATTTCGCCTGAGCGCCTGGTCGAGATTATGCTGGAACTGCAGGACCAGGGTGCCAACAACATCAATTTGGTGACGGCGACGCACTATGCGCACCTGTTGCCTGCCGTGATTGCCGCGGCACGGGCGCGCGGACTGGTTATCCCGATCGTCTACAACACGAGCGGTTATGAGCGCGCGAGTGCCGTGACAGCGCTTGGCGATCTGGTCGATGTGTGGCTTACCGACTTTAAATATGCCGATGCGGGGCTTGCGCAGTCGCTCTCCCACATTAAGGATTACCCACGTGTGGCCGTGTCAGGCCTGGCTCAGATGGCGCGCGAGATCGAGCGCCGCGGGGGAGAGATGGTGGATGAGGGCGGGCTCATGAAGCGCGGCATGATTGTGCGCCATCTGGTACTGCCGGGACATGCAGACGATTCGTGTCGCGTGCTGGACCTGGTGTGGCAGACGGTGGGCGATGTGCCGATCTCGGTCATGAACCAGTACACGCCCAATGCACTTATGCGCGAGCAGGGCGGCGACCTGGCGCGTGCCGTGACGCGCGAGGAGTACGAGCAGGTGCTCGACCATGCCGACGACCTGGGTTTTACGACGATGTTCTGGCAAGAGGGCGGCGCGGTAGACGAGAGCTTCACCCCGGCCTTCGACACCACCGGTGTTCTCACCAGCGCAAAGTAGCGCGTTCGTCGATGATTTTTCTGGGACGGGGATAAAAAATCATCGAGAGGATCGCCTGTTCGAAAAGTTGCCAAAATAGCCGCGCCCCAAAAAGACTGGTTATTGGGCGTTGACAGTTGGCGAGCCGTAGGTAAAATATCGACTTGTCCTGGGGACGTAGCTCAGTTGGGAGAGCGCTGCCGTCGCATGGCAGAGGCCGAGGGTTCGACTCCCTTCGTCTCCACCCTTGGATTTGATAAGCCGCTGACATTGTGTCGGCGGCTTTTTTTAAAAGAAAGGGCTATACCATGGCCGAGCTTGAGTCCCAACCATTGTCCGACGAGGAGCGCGCTGAGTTGGAAGAGCTCCGCGCTGAGAAGGCCCGCCGCGAGGCTCGGGAAGAGGCCCGTCGCGAGCGTGAGGAGCTGGCTGCCCTGCGCGCCGAGCGTGCGAAGGCCGAGGAGGTCGCCTCGAACGCCGCATCCGAGCACAAGCCCGCGCCCGCACCCAAGCCCGCTGCTGCGAAGCCTGCACCTGCCGCGCCCAAACCTCAGCCTAAAAAGGCCGCTCGTCCCAAGTCCGTCGAGCCCAAGCCGAGCCGTGACGAGATGACCTTTGCCCAGCGCATGGTTGCCTCCAAGGAACCTACGGGCGAGAACGAGATCCCTGGCATGGCGCCGGCTCAAAAAATCATCATTGTCCTTGCCCTCATCGCGTTTGTCATCTTTATGGGCTACACGATCCTGACCAGCATGGGCCTGCTCTAACCGATTTGCATCGGGCGTCATGTCCGCATGCTCTGCTCTCGTCCAACCCTCAAATTCTGCACCACACATCTGAAAGGTCGCCCCATGGCTTTGACCGACATCTCGCATCCCACCGACATTGCAATGCTCACCGATCTGTACGAGCTCACTATGGCCCAGGGCCTGTGGGAGAGCGGCAAGGCCAATGAGCAGGGTTGTTTTACCGCGTTTTACCGCGACCATCCCTTTGGCAGCGCCTATGCCGTCATGTGCGGCACCGCCGAACTGCCCGAGCTGGTCGAGAACCTGCGCTTTACGCCCGAGGATATCGACTACCTCGCATCGCTTGAGGCCCCGGCCGGCGGCGCGATGTTCAAGTCCGCATTCCTCGACTACCTGCGCGATTTTCGTGCGCATGTAAATATCGACGCCGTCCCCGAGGGCGAGCTCGTCTTTCCGCGCGAGCCCATGGTGCGCGTCACCGGTCCTGCGCTCGAGTGCCAGCTGCTTGAGACGGCGCTGCTCAACATCGTCGGGTTTCAGACGCTTGTCGCCACCAAGACGGCGCGCGTGGTGTTGGCGGCCGACGGTCGCCCCGTGGCGGAGTTTGGCCTGCGCCGAGCCCAGGGTCCCGATGGCGGCCTGGCCGTTGCGCGCGCGAGCTACGTTGCCGGCTGCTCCTCTACGTCCAATGTGCTCGCCGGCCGCCGCTACGGTATTCCCGTCTTTGGCACGCATGCGCACAGCTGGGTGATGAGCTTCGATTCCGAGCTCGAGGCCTTCCGCGCCTTTGCCAAGTCGAGCCCCAAGAACTGCACGCTGCTCATCGACACCTACGATGTGCGCGAGGGCTGCGAGCATGCCATTACGGTTGCCAAGGAGATGGAAGCGGTGGGCGAGCGCCTGTCGGCCATTCGCATCGACTCCGGCGACCTCGCCAAGCTCTCCAAGTATGTGCGCGGCCGTTTTGATGCCGAGGGCCTGCCCTATGTGGGGATCTCGGTTTCTAACGATCTGGATGAGTACACGATTCAGTCGCTGCTCGACCAGGGCGCGCCCATCGACAGTTTTGGCGTGGGTACCAAGCTCGCGACCTGCTATGACCAGCCGGCGCTGGGTGGCGTGTACAAGCTTTCCGCCCGCCGTGCGAGCGAGACAGATCCATGGACGCCGGTGGTCAAGCTCTCCGAGCAGCCCTACAAGCGCACGATCCCGGGTGTGCAACGCGTGCGCCGTTATTTCGACGGCTTTGGCGGCCCGGTCTGCGACATGATCTACGACGAGGACCATCTGGCGGGGGAGGGCGCCGCGCGCGGCAATACCCTCGTGGCCGTGAATGATGCCGCCCTGGTGACCGACGTGTCCGAACTTGAGTATCGCGAGCTGCTGGTGCCGATCGTGCGCGATGGCAGTGCGGTGGCTCCGCGTGAGAGCATCCAGGACGCGCGCGAGCGCTGTGCTTGGGCGCTCGATCATCTGGACGCAGCTTTCAAGCGCTTCCTGTACCCGCAGACCTATGTGGTGGGCATGGAGCAGGGCCTGGCTCAGGTGCGCGACGAGCTCGTGCGCAAGAACATGGCCGCGGCCTCGGCTTTCCCCTGGGCAAAATGATTCCTTGGGCGGTAGGGGCGAGTCACGCTCCCTTGGCCGCCAGCTCGGCCGTTCGCTGAACAGTTGATTGGTTTGACGTATGACGACTTCTTATAAAACGATGGTGGTAAAGATCGGTTCGTCCACGGTGGTGGGTGCCGATGGCAAGGTCAACCGCGCCTTTATCGGCGGACTTGCCGATCAAGCCGCAGCGCTGCGCAAGCTCGGCTGGCGTCTGGTCGTGGTGAGCTCGGGCGCTATTGCCTGTGGCTATCCTGTGTTGGGCTTCGACCGCAAGCCGGTCGGCGACCTTCCGAGCCTGCAGGCCTGCGCCTCGGCTGGTCAGTGCATCATCTCGTCGGCCTACGACGAGGAGTTCCATGCGCGCGACCTGCTCACCTCGCTCGTGCTGCTCACGCGCCACGATACGGCCCGCCGCACGTCCTACCTGCACGCGCGCGACGCCCTGCTGCGCCTCGTGGAGCTTGGCGTGGTGCCGGTCGTCAACGAAAACGACACCGTTACCGTCGATGAGATCAAGTTCGGCGACAACGACACACTGGCGGCGCTTGTGAGCTGCCTGGTTTCTGCCGATCTGTGCGTGACGCTCTCGGACATCGATGGCCTCTATACTGCCAATCCGCATGAGGACCCCACGGCCGAGTTTATTCCTGTCGTGCATAAGATCGATGCCAAGATTATTGCCTCGGCGGGCGATTCTTCCACATCGGTGGGCACGGGCGGCATGATTACCAAGATTCGCGCGAGCCGCATCCTGATGACGGCGGGCATTCAGAGCGTGATTTGCTCGGGCGAGGAGCCCGATGCGCTCGTGCGCCTCGCCCGCGGCGAGAGCGTGGGCACGCTGTTCGATCCGCCGGCGGAGCGTCTGGACATCGCACCCCGCAAGTTGTGGATCGCGCTGGGTGACAAGGCACATGGCTCGGTAACGGTTGACGACGGTGCCGCGAAGGCGCTGGTCAGCCGTGGTTCTTCCTTGCTTGCGGTGGGTATTCGCGAGGTTGATGGCCAGTTTGCCGAGGGCGATGTGCTCGATGTGTGCGATCCGAGAGGTATGGTCGTCGCCCGCGGTATCGCCGAGGCCGATTCGGACGTGCTGGAACTTGCCGCCGGCCGCCGCCAGGACCAGATCGCCAGCAACCGCCTGCTGGCAGACCTGGCCGAGAAGCCGGCGATACACAGGGATAACTTGATCGTATTTGCATAAAGAAAGACAGCGCTGCGGATCGTTTCCCGCAGCGCTGTCTTTCTCGTGCCGGCACTTGGGGACGTTCCTTATGTGCCGGCACTTTGGGACACTCCTTTGCTAGAAGATCTGGCGCAGGTCTCCGCGGTTGAGGGCTTCGTCGAAGAGGTGCTTGAATACCACGCTGCCGTGCAGGCCGTCGTGCTCGAACTCGTTGGTCACCCAGGCATGCGAGTTGCCCACGCGGCTGAGCGTATCAAGCTGCAGGCCCGAATCCACGTACATGTCGTCGAAATACACCGCGGCCTGCAGGGGCACCTCGTTGCACGCCAGTCGCTGCGGGTCGTAGATCTTGTCCCAGCTGGTGTCTTCCATCAGCAGGTCCATGGCGGGCTTGAAGGGCTTGAGCTCGGGCATCTGCTCGAACATCCACGGGAACATGGCCTCGCCGGTAAACATGAGCGGGCGCGCGAGTGTGTCGAACTCGGCACGACGGGCCTTCTCCTCTGCTGCGGCCCAGCGAATGGGCATGGTGTCGCCGTCGGCGTAGATAAACTCCTGCAGTGTCCAGTACAGCGGGTTCGTGCGTGTGTTGGTGCGCTCGAAGGCGCGCATCAAAAAGCTGTCGGATACCGAGGAGCCGCAGCTCAGCGTACCGTCGCCAGTAACAAAAGCGTGATCGATAGTCCAATGCATGCGCTCAAAGCTCGGCTTCATGCCAAAGTCGCTGCCCATGAGCTGTAGGCGCTCGACCGTCATCGGCGAGCCGTCGGGCAGCACGGGCTTCTGAGCCTCGAGCGCATCGGCCAGGGCTGCCACGCGCTCGACGTCAGCGGGATAGCGGTCATAATACTGCTGCGTCTTGGCGGCCATGCGCGGGAAGGTGTGCGCGTAGACCTCGCTTGCGCTCGCCGGTACGTGGGGGATGCCGCCGCAGGTAAAGCTCGCCGCCACGCCCTCGGGGAAGAGCGACAGGTAGCTCAGCGTCAAAAAACCGCCGTAGCTTTGGCCGAGCGTGACCCACGGCTTGCCGCCAAAGCCCACTAGGCGCAGGTACTCAAAATCGCGCACGATGGAGCTGGCAAGATGGCGCTTGAGGAAATCCGCCTGCGAGCGTGCTGTATCGGCGCCGGCGGCCGTTGCGCGATCACCCAGTGCCTTGATCGTGCGTCCGTCCACGCAGCTACTGCGTCCGGTGCCGCGCTGGTCGGGAAGGACCACGCGGAAGTGCTTGACGGCCTCCTCGATCCAGCCGTCGCTTGTGGGCGACAGCGGACGTGGGCTCTCGCCGCCGGGGCCGCCCTGCAAAAACAGGAGCAGCGGCAGATCGTCGTTGATGCGGTCGGGCGCGCTAACCACGCGGTAGAAGAGCTTGATGCTCTCGGGCGCGCCGGCGATGGGTGCCGGCATGGCGCCGCGGCGCATGGTACTGCCGACGGCCAGGAGCATCGGCTCCAGGCCGCGCCAGTCAAGGGGGACGTCGATGCTGTGGTCCTCGACGTAAAGGCCGGGGACGTGGTACGAAGTGATGAGGGCCATGTGAGTCTTCCGTTCGTTGCGGTGTTTCGGGTTGACCAATTCTACAGCCGCGGGCGAGGCCATGCGCAAATCGGCTACCATGGTTGCAAACTTCTAGGAGAAAGGGCCGCCCATGTCGGTCGATATAGCCACGTATGTCCACGATCTTGCCGCTGTCTCTTATACACATCTCCGAGCCCACGAGACTGGAG
>URBB01000007.1 GCA_900545835.1 uncultured Collinsella sp.
GCGGCGCGCTCGGCTTCGCGACGCCCGCGCGCGCCTTCAGGGCGATGCTCGGGGACGATGCGGCGGCGCTGCTTGACGCCTACGGCGTGGAGGATGTGCCTCTGGCCGAGCTCGACCTGACGCCGGGACTCATCGAGAGGGCGCGCGCCGAGAGGGGCGATGCCCCGCTGGCCTAGCCTGAAGGCAAAACGGAATAGACTGACCGACCGTCCGGCTGAGTCTGGGAAGAGGTGCCGGGCGGAGGGCGGAGCATGGCCACCGGACCCATCGAAACACATCTCCACCGTTCCTTCAACTGGGAAAACGGCGCCCCCGGACCCCAGGAGGGGCCGCGGGGGCGTTCAGCTAACTGCGGGAATGGCCTATTTGCTCAATGTGTTCGGCTGAGATCGGAAATCAACCAAGACGACTTTTAACGGTCTAGATGTTACAGATTGAGACAAACCGCTGGGATGGGTCAAAACCACCACAAAGGTGCCTGTCCCCTTTGTGGTTGTGAGGTGCTAGGGGAGGAGCTTCATGGCAGCGTCGTGAGCGGTGTGCTCGTAGGTGTCGTCGAGGGGCTTGAGCGGCAGCAGGGCTGTGGCCTGCGCATCGCCGCGGCGCTCGAGGGCGTGCGCGATCAGCCAGTCGGCGAGCTCGGGGTTCTTGGGTAGTGCCGGCCCGTGCAGGTACGTGCCGATGACGCCCTTGTAGATGAGGCCCTCAAAGCCATCGTCGCCGTTGTTGCCGGTGCCCGCGACGACGGACGTTCCGAGCGGCGTGGCCTCTGTATCGAGCAGGGTGCGGCCGCCATGGTTCTCGAATCCCACAAAGGGCTCGGGTGCCAGGTCGGTCTTAACGGCGACGTTGCCGATCAGGCGGTCGGAGCCGCGTACGGTTTCGGCGGCAATGACGCCCAGACCCTCGATGCGATCCTCGCCCATATAGTACGAACGGCCGAGCAGCTGATAGCTGCCACAGATGGCAAGCAGCGAGCCGCCATCCTTAACATAGGCCGCGACCTTGTCTTTTTGGGCGAGCAGCTCGTGTGCCACAGCTAGCTGGTCGCGGTCGGAGCCGCCACCCATCATGACGATATCGGCATCGGTCAAATCAAGCGTTTCGCCCATACGGACCTCGTCTACACGCACGGGAATGCCACGCCAGGCGCAGCGGCGTTCGAGCGCGATAACATTGCCGCCGTCGCCGTAGAGGTTAAGGGCATCGGGGTACAGATAGACGATGCGCAGCGGGCGCGAAAGCTCGACCGGCGCAATATCGGTGGGGACAGCGCTACCATCGGCGCACGGTGCAGCGTGGGCGGCAACCGTGGCCGCATCGGTGCCTTTGAGTCCGTCGAGTTCTTTGACCAGCGGCGGGAAGGCCGTGTAGTTGGCGACGGCGTAGAAGGTGTCATCGGCGGCCTCGTCTGCCACGGCGCCGATCGCCTGCGCGACGTCCGAGATAATCGCGGCATCGATGCCGGCGTACTTGAGGCGTACCTGCATGTCGTGCGCACGCGTGCCTCCGGCAAAGGCGACAAGACCCGGCGCGTCGGCGATGCGCTCGAAGTCGACATCGTAGATCCACGAGACATCGTGGCCGTCGGCATCGTTATCGTTTAGGAAGAAGGCGCAGAGCCTGCCACCTGCCGTTTTAATGGACTGGATCTGGCGATCGAAGCCCACGGGATTCTTGGCCAGGTTGGCCTCGACGGTGCGGCCGGCAATATCCCAACGGCCCATGCGACCACCTGCTGGCACGTAGGCATCGAGCGTGGGCTGCAGATGCGCCGCGTCCACGCCCAGCTCGTGCGCCGCAAAGAAGGCGGCGGCAACGTTATAGACCATGTACAGGCCGTTGTAGCGCGTGGCGATGTGCACGGCGGGCGCGTTGGCCTCGGGTCCAAAGGCCAGGTCAAAGCCGTAGCCGTCGCAGCCGAGCTCAACGCCCGTCACGCGGCGGAGCAGCGCGGGGCGACCCCAGCCGCACGAAGGGCAATGATAGGCGCCCAGCTGTCCGTACTGCACATAGTCGTATTCCAGCGGGGCGTTGCACTGCGAGCAAAAACGCGAGTCGCTAATGCGGTCGGACTCGGTGCCCGTGGCGCCGTCGATGCCAAAGGCGATGCTCGTGTTGGGGACGCGCGCGGCGATCGAGGCGCACAGCGGATCGTCGGCGTTGTAGATGAGCGTTGTCGTCGGAGAGAGCTCCAACGCATGGGCGATGACGTCTTGGGTATGGTCGATCTCGCCGTAGCGGTCTAGCTGGTCGCGGAACAGGTTGAGCAGCACAAAGTACGTCGGCTTGAGCTTGGGCAGAACGCGTACGGTGTAGAGCTCGTCGCACTCAAAGACGCCCACGCGCTTGCCGCTGCTGGCGTGCTTAAGGCCGCCGCGGGCCTCGAGCAGAGCACCCACCACGCCAGGCTCCATATTGTTGCCGGCACGGTTGCACACCACGGTAGCGCCGCTGGCAGCAACGGCGTCAGCGATGAGGTTGGAGGTGGTGGTCTTGCCATTAGTACCGGTAATCACCACGCTGCGGTCGACAAGGCCGGCGAGGTCGCTCAGCAACTCGGGGTCGATCTTCATGGCGATGCGGCCGGGGAGTACGCCGCCCTGGCGCTTAAGGATAGAGCGCAGCCCCCAGCGGGCGATATCGCTCGAGGTGCAGGCGAGAGATGAGCGGAAGTTCATGAAGTCGTTCCTAACGTGAATGACATGGTCGGGGCGATCGCGTCGCTAAAAGCCGTAGCGGCGCGCAAATTCCTGGGCGAGCTGCGATACATCTTCGCAGGCGTTGGCCCAGGGGGCAAAGTCGGGGGTGTCCGAGATAATGCCGTCGGCCTCCCAAACTGCCTGGTGCGAAAGGTCCCAGGGGTCGCGCGGCTCGGGTCGGCAGGGAAGATACGGCGTCTGGTACATGGGGTTCAGCAAGAAGAACGCGCCACCCTCGCAACGGTTAGCGAACTCACGCAGCGCGCGCGTCGCCGGGCGCATCTTGTTTGTTTTGAACAGCAGAATCGTGCGGGCGAGCAGGTACCAAGGAGAGTTTTCGAGTGCGTCTGCCCCCATCTGTTCCTCGAGCTGATGCGCCAGGGCAAAAAAGCCGTCTTGGTCTTCCAAGCGGGCGAGGGCGAGCAACACGGTGCCTGCGGCCCGAGTGGGATAGCCTTCCGCATTAAGGACGCGGCGGGCGTAGTTGGCAGCAGCGCGGTAGCGGGCGCTCGCCATGCACAGCTGCGAGATGGCCTCGAGCGTGTGGAGCCACCCGATAAGGGCCGGCTCGCTCACGGTAAGGTCCGCTGCGGTGACACCGTCGGCCAAAACATTATTGGCCCAGTAGTGCGGGGCCTCCATATCAAACCCGGGCACGCTCTGTTGCAGGTAGTCGGCCGTGCTCGTCTCGAGCTTCATCAGGTCGCCCAGGCAGGCGTCGACGGGCGTGTCCGCTAGGATGATGGCGAGTAGCTGGGCATCGAGGACATATGCATCGACGCGGACGATCTTGAGCAGCTCATCGCGCATGTCGTCGAACAGGCGGTTGCGCGTCTGCTCAAATTCCTCGTCGCTGCCCATGTCCTCGATGCGATGGAGCTCGTCGAGCAGGTGGCGATGAACACCGGCATAGGACAGCAGCGCCTGAGCATGCTCGGACTGCGCATACTTTTGGGGATTCGCACTCATGTCGTTATGGACAAGCTCGCGTGCTGCATCGGTGAGCTCGGGGTGCGACGCCAGATAGGTGCGCTCCAAGTAGGCGGGGATGTAGACGCTCGGATCCATTAGAGGTCCCCTCCCTTAAATGGAAGCCCCTGCTCGGCTGCACGCAGGATGCGCTCGTCGATCTGGGAGCGCACGATGTCGTTGGTGGCGACCCAGGCGGCAAAGCTGGCGTTGTCGGGCGCGCCCAGGCCCTCCTGTAGCACCGGCGTCGCCTCGGACAGGGCAAGGACGAGCTCATCGGTGGAGCCCACGCCCACGTTGACGCGGGCATAGACGCCATCGGGAAACTCGGTTTGGAAGTAGAGTGCCTCGGCTGCGTGCGGGCACGAGCGTGCAAGGATGCGCAAGTAGTGCTCGGCACCCTCGTAGTCAGGCTCGCGCCAGGCAGCGCTCATCAGCGCGATAAGCGTCCACGGGTCCAAGTCGCGCTCCGCATCCTTGGGACGACGGCGCAGCGGCGTGTTGGCGAGATAGGAGACGGAGTGGGCAGAGCGAAAGCGCTTGAGCTCCTCAGCGGGGTATTCGAGCTTTGCCATGGCGAGCATCGCGGTGTGGCGGACGCCGGCGGGGTCGTTGGGCGCAAAGTCCAAGCTGCGATTCGCGGCTTCGAGCGACATGCGGTAGCGGCCGCTAATGAGGGCGCGTGACGCAAGGGCGGCAAGCCAGCGCAGGTAGGGGCGGCGCATAAGGTCGCCTGCGGCCTCGCGCTCGTAGGGGTCCTGCGCCGAGGCGATCTTGAGCGCCAGATCGTGCTCCACCTCGTCGCACTTGGATACCAGATACTGCACGTATTCCTCGTTGGATTCGGCGGTGAGCGCCGTCAGCATGCGCTGGGCATCCCAGTTGGCCGGATCGAGCGCGGCTGCCTCGCGAAGCATGTTCTCGGCAGCGGCCTCTTCTTGCTCTGCCTGGGTATCGTCAGGGATAAAGGGAATGCGGTAGTCGACAGCCTCGACCACCTTGGCAATGAGGTGCCCGGCGCGGTCGCGGTCGTGCACGATGAGCGGTGCGGGGTTGCGGGTGAATTGTTCCATCAGACGCTCTACGGCGGCACCGTCGGTGAGCGGGATATTGTCGCGGCGCAAGGCCTCAAGAACGAGGCGATGGCAATCCTCTTGAATGGGGTCGAATGCCATGGAGCCTCCTTTGCTGCGGTTAGGGTTCAAATGTCTCTATATAAGGTTCTAGTTTACCCGCATGTGGCACACCGGGGGTGCCGCACTTGGACATGCACCTTTGCACCACGAAGACGGATGTCGCACAAATGTCGGCACCTTGGACGACTGAGTGGTATCACGGTGCCGCAAACGGTCGATTTTTGGCGGCGAACGGGGCGCATTTTGGAGGGGCACCGTCCTGCCCGGGATATGTGGTCAACCTTGATAAAACGTTTGCCCAGCTTGGGAGTATGAATGCCCCACAAGGGTCTTCAGGGATAGAAAAAACGTTTCATCATTGTCGGCTTTAGGTGAATAACTGACCAACCAGAACGGTAAAATAGTGTTTGTCTGAGCGTTGAGACGTTTAGACATCGCGCATTGTCATCGCCGGCAACGCGCAAAACGGTCCTAACGGAGCCAATCGGGTGCTCCGTTATATACGCAAGTCTAAGAGGGGCTTGTTTAGGAGGCACAGTATGGGACGTTTTACCAATCCTCGCGATCTGTACTTTGGTGAGGGCGCTCGCCACGAGGTAAAGAACCTCAAGGGCAAGAAGGCCATCATCGTTTCTGGCGGCAGCTCTATGCGCCGCGGCGGGTTCCTGCAGGACGTTGAGGCCGACCTCAAAGAGGGCGGCTTCGAGGTCAAGCTGTTCGAGGGCGTCGAGTCCGATCCGTCCATCGAGACGGTCATGAAGGGCGCCGAGGCCATGCGCGAGTTCGAGCCCGACTGGATTATCGCCATCGGTGGCGGCTCGCCCATCGATGCCGCTAAGGCCATGTGGGTCTTCTACGAGTATCCCGAGGAGTCCTTCGATAACATCATCCAGCCGTTCAGCTTCCCCGAGCTGCGTCAGAAGGCTCATTTCTGCGCCATCTCCTCTACCTCCGGCACCGCTACCGAGGTCACCGCGTTCTCCGTCATTACCGACTACGCCAAGGGCATCAAGTACCCGCTGGCCGACTTCAACATCACCCCTGATGTCGCCATCGTCGACCCCGAGCTCACCTACACCATGCCCGCCAAGCTGTGCGCTCACACCGGCATGGATGCTCTGACCCACTGCATGGAGGCCTACGTTTCCACCTGCGCCTCTATGTTCACCGACGCCAATGCTCTGCACGGCATCCGCGAGATCGTCGAGTGGCTGCCCAAGTCCTATGCTGGCGACCATGAGGCCCGTCAGCACATGCACGAGGCTCAGTGCATCGCCGGTATCGCCTTCTCCTCGGGCCTGCTCGGCATCGTTCACTCCATGGCTCATAAGACCGGTGCTGCCTTCGAGAACGGCCACATCATCCACGGTGCCGCTAACGCCATGTACCTGGGCAAGGTCATCCAGTGGAACTCCAAGGATCCCCGTGCTGCCGAGCGTTACGCTTACGTGGCCAAGGAGATCCTGCACCTTCCCGGCGAGACCAACGAGGAGCTCATCGCTGCACTCGTCCAGAAGATTCGCGACCTCAACGACCAGCTCAACATTCCGCAGTCCATCAAGGATTACGCGAATGGTGGCGTGAAGGTCGACGCCGAGAACCCGCAGATGGTTTCCGAGGAGGAGTTCCTCGCCAAGCTGCCCGAGATCGCCGCGAACGCCGAGCAGGACGCCTGCACGCCCGAGAACCCGCGTGAGACCAAGGCTGCCGACTTCGAGAAGATCCTCAAGGCCTGCTACTACGACACCGATATCGATTTCTAATCGACTCTTGTTATCGTAACGAGGGGCTCCGCACGTATCTGTACGGAGCCCCTTTCTTTTTTAGAGAATGGGATAGTTATGGCTGCAATTTTCAATAGCCCCAGCAAGTACATCCAGGGTCCGGACGAGCTCGCCAAGCTCGGCTCCTATGTCGAGCCGCTCGGCGCTAAGGCCCTCGTCATCGTGACGCCTTCGGGCAAGAAGCGCGTCGGTGCCAAGATCGAGGGCGGCTTTGCCGAGGCTAAGGCCGAGCTGCTGTTTGAGGACTTTAACGGCGAGTGCTCCAAGGGCGAGGTCGATCGCTTGGTTGCGCTCGCTCGCGACAACGGTTGCGACATCATCGTCGGCGTCGGTGGCGGCAAGATCCTCGACACCGCGAAGGCCGTCGCCTACTACCTGGAGTCCCCGGTCATCATTTGCCCCACCATTGCTTCGACCGATGCCCCGTGCTCGGCGCTTTCGGTGCTTTATACCGATGACGGCCAGTTCGACAAGTATCTCTTCCTTAAGGCAAACCCCAATATCGTCCTTATGGATACGACGGTTATCGCGGCGAGCCCGGTGCGCCTGACGGTTTCCGGTATGGGCGATGCGCTCGCAACCTATTTCGAGGCCCAGGCGACGCACGATGCCGACGGCGGCACCTGCGCTGGCGGCAAGGGCGGCATGGCCGGCCTGGCGCTCGCCAAGCTCTGCTACGAGACGCTTATGGCCGATGGCGTCAAGGCCAAGGTCGCGCTGGAGAAGGGTGCGCTCACGCCTGCCGTCGAGCATATCATCGAGGCCAATACGCTGCTTTCGGGCATTGGCTTTGAGAGCTCGGGCCTTGCTGCTGCTCATGCCATCCACAATGGCCTGACGATGCTGCCCGAGTGCCACGGCATGTATCACGGCGAGAAGGTCGCCTTTGGCACTATCGTCCAGCTGGTACTCGAGGATGCCCCGACTGAGAAACTCGAGGAAGTCTTGGGCTTCTGCATTGAGCTGGGCCTGCCGGTCACGATGAAGGAACTTGGCGTTGCCGAGCTTACACGCGAGCAGGCCATGATTGTTGCCGAGGCCGCCTGCGCGCCCGATGACACTATGTGCAATATGCCGTTTGAGGTGACGCCCGAGATGGTCGCAAACGCCATCCTGGGTGCCGACGCGCTGGGCCACTACTATCTCATGGATGAGTAAATCAAGCTAAGGAAGGGGCAAAGCCAGCAGATGGCTTTGCCCCTTTTTGCTATGGTGCAAAGGGGGCAGGTTACTTTGCACCAATCGTTGTTTGATGAAGGGCGGATTCTCGTATGGCGCTTCCTATGGTTTACGGCTGTCCCGGCCGGTATGTTCAGGGGCCGGGCGAACTGTCGCGTCAGGGCAGGTATTTGTCATGGTTGGGCTGCGCTGCCTATGTCTTGTTTGACCAGGGCACCGAGGATCGGCTGTGCAGGCAGATCGTCGATGGATTTCTGGACGAAGATCTAAGCGAGCCGTTCTTTAAGATTTATAACGGTCCGTGTACGGAAGAGGCCGTTGTCGGAATGGCTCAGGAAGCCCAGGCCGAGTATTGCGACATGGTGGTGGGCATTGGCGGCGGCAAGATGCTCGATATCGCCAAGGCAGTAGCGTTTTATGCTGAGCTGCCGTTGTGTGTATGCCCCACGGCGGCTTCGATGGACGGCCCGTGCAGTGCGATTTCGGTGCTGTATCACGAGGATGGGTCGTTCGACCGCTACCTGATGCTCGAGAAGAATCCAGATCTGGTCGTGGTCGATACCAACGTGGTTGCGGCAGCACCACTGCGGATGACGGTCGCTGGTATGGGCGACGCACTGGCAACGTACTTCGAGGCGCGTTCGTGTGCCGCGGCGCACGGCGCCAACGAGCATGGTGGCGCGCCGGGACACTTGGCCTTGGTTACGGCTCGTGCCTGCTATGACACGCTCATGGAGTGCGGCGTCGCTGCCAAGCGCGATCTCAAAAAGGGCCGTATATCGCCGGCGGTTGAGCGCCTGATCGAGTGCAATATTCTGCTTTCGGGTGTTGGCTTTGAGAGTGGCGGCCTGGCGTTGGCACATGCCATCGCCAACGGTCTGACGATTCTGCCCGAGTGCAAGGCCATGCATGGTGAGGCCGTGGCATTTGGTCTGGTGGTGCAGCTGCGCCTGGAGCGTGCGCCCGAGCTTGATCAGGTGCTCGAGTTTTGCCAGCGCGTTGGTCTGCCGACGACGCTCGAGGAGCTGGGCCTTGGCGAGATTTCCGATGCCGACCTGCAGAGTGTTGCAAATGCGGTCTTTAGAAACGAGCGTAATATGGCCAACGAGCAGGCCAAAGTGACCAAACAAAAGCTCGTGCAGCTCATGTGCGAGGCATAGTTTGGCGCTTGATTGACCTTGTGCAATCGAGGCGGCGATAGGCCATAGGCTATTTGTCCCAAAGGTGCTCCGCGTGTAATTTGCTCGAGGCACGGGCCGATGGCGTATCATTATTTCTTGCTTGTTTGCACTGCTCAGGGAGGGGCCGCGCATGGCGCAGGAACACGATCTGTTTGATGACATTATCGAGATCAGCAAGGGTTTCGACTTTCTTAAAAACCCGCTTGGCGGCGTGACCGATGCACTCGATCCGTCGGCTCCGCAGTGGAATCCTGCCGACTACAAGGAGCGTCCGCGCGGCAACACCATTCCGTGCCTGACCTGCAAAAACGAAAAGAGCGGCTGCACCGCGTGCATGGACGTGTGCCCGGTCAACGCCATCGAGGTCGAGGAAGACGCCATCGAGATTCTCGATACCTGTCGCAAGTGCGGCCTGTGCGCCGCTGCCTGTCCGACTGAGGCGATCATCTCGCCGCGCTTGGCGCCCAAAAACCTGTATGACGACATTGTCTCGGCAGCTACGAGCCACGAGACCGCCTACGTCACCTGCACGCGCGCCCTTAAGCGCATGCCGCGCGAGAACGAGGTCGTCGTTGCCTGCGTGGGCGATATTACGGCCGAGACCTGGTTCTCGGTACTGGCGGACTATCCCAACGTGAGTGTGTACCTGCCGTTGGGCGTGTGCGATAAATGCCGCAACACCGGCGGTGAGGACATTCTGGGCGAGGCCATCGCCACTGCCGAGGAGTGGGCCGGTACGGGCATGGGCCTGGAGGTCGACCCCAAGAGCCTCAAATGTCATAAGCGCCGCGAGTACGAGCGCAAGGAGTACATGGATAAGATTGCCCGCACCACGGGCCTTACCGTGACCAAGCTCAACCCGGCAACGGCGGCACTGGCCTCGGTGACGCAGAAGTTGAAGGCCCATCGCCATCAGATTACCCAGCTGGAGCGTACGCTCAACACCATGTGCGGCACCACGACGACCAAGCGTCGCCGTACGCTTACGCACGGGCGCCAGCTGGTACTCTCGACGCTGCAAAACCATCCCGAGCTTGCCCAGAACATGCAGGTGAGCACGCCGGAGTGCGATTTTGACAAGTGCACGTCGTGCGGCGAGTGCGTCAATGTATGTCCCACGTTCGCCTGCGATTTGGTGGGAAGCGGTCGCTTTGCACTGGAGTCCACGTATTGCCTAGGTTGCGGAGCTTGCGTCAAGGTGTGTCCCGAGCATGCGCTTAAGTTGGTTGAGCATGATGCATCCAACCTGGTGGTCGTCGATCCCGAGGCCGAGGAAAAGGCCGCCCAGAAGGCGAAGGCTCATGAAGAAGCTGAGAAGGTCAAGGCCGAAGCAAAGGCCAAGCTCGACAAGATGCTCGATCAGGTGGAGAAGCTCGCAGACTAGCTAAAAGAACGTAAATGATGGCCGGTGGGACAGGTACTGCCCCACCGGCCAAAAAAGTTGCGGTGGAATAGTTCCTGTTTTGCCCTTAAGCTGGCCATTCTAGGAACTATTCCACCGCAACTAATAAATGGTTAGTTCATGCTGCTTTGGTGGCCGGTTCGACCGGTACCGTTGCGCGTCACGGTTTCATGGAGCAAAAAGAACCCGGGGACCTGTTTTGTCTCGGTGTATTCCATAAGGATGCCGTCGGCGTTGTAGGTCTGCCCGCGTATAACGGCGAGTGCGTTAAAGTCGTCGAGATCGAGCACGCGCGCATCTTCGGGCGTGGGGTGCTCAATCGTTACATCGCGTTTGCCCGTGGCAATCTTAATGCCAAGGTCTTCTTCGAGGTAACGATAAATCGAATCGTTGACAATCTCGGGTGTCAGTCCCGGTACCTGTGAGCTTAGGTAATAGGAGTCGTCGGAGCACACGGCATGTCCGTCTGCATAACGAATGCGTTTGGCGCGTGTGAGCTCACAGCCTTCGGGAAACCCGGTAATCCCGGAGAGTGCCTTGCTACAGACGAGGAGCTCAAAGACGGTGGTGACAGTCTTGAGCTCAAAGCCTCGGCTGGTCGCGATTTCCTTAAAGGTCTCGAGTCCGCCGCCACCACGACTCTTCTCGTCACTGATGTTGCGAATGACGCGCATGCCTTTGCCTTGCTGGGGGAGCACGTAACCATCTGCCGCAAGCATCGAGATGGCGCGACGGACCGTCATGCGTGAACAGTCAAACAGCTGCGTGAGCTCAGTCTCCGAAGGCAGATAACTCTGATAGGCGTATGTGCCGTCGTCAATCGACTGCTTCACGTTGTCATAAATAGTTTGGAAGATGGCTCGCGCCATGACGGTCTCCTAGAGCTGGGCGCGTGAACGACGGATGAGGGCCGCCCGCGCAGGTGTCAATCGATTTACTTGCTGGGGTCGATTATATATTTGCCCATGGCACGCAGGGCCGGGTCTGACAGGATGGCGCCGAGTTCATCGAGGGAAGCTACCTTTGCGACCATCGAGGATACGTCGAGCCTGCCAGAGTCGATGAGCTCGAGCGCGCGACGCTGCGTATAAGGGTTGATGTAGGACGAGGTGAGCACAAGCTCCTTCTGGAAGACCTCGAAGGGCTTGACGGTGATTGTCTCATCGGGCTTGGTGAGGCCGAACATCATGACCGTAGCCTTGTGGCCGGCGATCTGGATGGCCTGCTCGATGGTGACGGGCTTGCCAACACACTCAATAACGACATCGACGTTGCCGACGCCCTCCTGCTTCAGGCGGGCCGGGACGTCCTCGTGGATGGAGTCGATCGTCAGATCGGCGCCGAGCTTGAGTGCAACCTCGCGTTTGCCCTCGACAGGCTCGAGCAAGACGACTTTGGTGGCGCCGGCGTTTTTGGCAAGCTGCATCATGAGCAGGCCGATCATGCCGCCGCCGATAACGACAACTGTGCTGCCGGGCTTGATGCTGCACATATCGATGCCGTGCAGGCAGCAGGCGACGGGCTCGGTCATAGCACCCTGCTCAAAGCTGGTGTGATCGCCCAACTTGTAGACTTGCTGCATATCGACGGAGCAGTACTCCGCAAAGCCGCCGTTAACGGTGGTGCCGTAGCCGGTCATATGCTCGCAGTAGTGGTTGATTCCGTCACGGCAGGGTTCGCAGCAGCCGCAGGGATGGTTTGGGTCAATGCACACGCGATCGCCCGGTTTAAAGTCGGTGACGTCGCTGCCTACGGCCTCGACAACGCCCGCAAACTCATGACCAAGGATCGTAGGCGGGGTAACGTCGGCTGCACCCTTGTCGCCTTCATAGATATGAACGTCGGTACCGCAGACGCCGCAAGCTTTGACGTTGATCAGAACGTCGCGCCTGCCCACGGCCGGCTTTGCCGATTCCTCGACTCTGAGGTCGTGCTTTCCATAGAAGACCGCGCTTTTCATGGTGACTCCTTAACGTGGCGGTGAATGTTGTAATGAAGTATAGGTATGCAAACATCCTTATACAAGCCTATCTAGACAAGTCGATAAATATTTTGTTTTAGAAGTTTTAGACAAACAGGCAATAACAGGCAAAACCTTTGAAATAAACCGTTCACCGTCAAATATCGACCGCTGACCGAACATGGAAACCGTATTAACTTGTCTAGATAAGTGATATGATAAAAATAGAAGCGCAAGAAGTCAGGGAAGCGGGCCCACCCGTCCTATTGCACGAGGTACACGCAAACGGCGCGTCTGCGGTCTCGAGTGAAGCCAAAACCGCAGCCGCTCCGAATGAAGAGAGGGGGATTCCCCGTCATGATGCAAAAGATACAACGTTTCGGCGGTGCAATGTACACGCCTGCAATTCTTTTCGCATTTTCCGGAATCGTCGTCGGCCTGGGTACGTTGTTTACCACCGAGGCGATCTTTGGCGAGATGGCCACTGCGGGTCATCTTTGGTTTGATTGCTGGAATGTGCTGCTCCAGGGTGGTTGGACGCTCTTTAACCAGATGCCGTTGCTGTTTTGCGTAGCGTTGCCAATCTCGCTCGCGAACAAGCAGAACGCTCGCTGCTGCATGGAGGCTTTGGCCATCTACCTTACCTTCAACTACTTTGTAAGCACAATCTTGGGGCAGTGGGGCCCTGTCTTTGGGGTCGACTACTCTGTCGAGGCGGGCAGCGGTACTGGTCTTGCCACTATCGCAAGCATCAAAACGCTTGATATGGGCATCATGGGCGCGCTTATCATTTCAGGTATCGCCACGATGCTTCACAACAAGTACTTCGACACCGAACTTCCTGAGTGGCTGGGCGTGTTCTCGGGCTCCGTGTTCATCTATATGATCGGTTTCTTCGTTATGGTTCCGGTCGCTCTTATCGCCTGCCTGGTGTGGCCGCATGTTCAGGCTGCTATCTCTGCCTTCCAGGGATTCATCCTTTCCGCCGGTACGTTTGGCGTGGGTGTCTTTGCTTTCTTCGAGCGCGTGCTGATCCCTACAGGCCTGCACCACTTTATCTATACGCCGTTCTATTACGACAACGCGGCGGTCAACGGCGGCATCTTTGCTGCTTGGGCCAACATCCTGCCCCAACTGGCTGCCGATCCGAGCATTGCTCTTAAGGATGCCGCACCCTGGGCTGCCTATACCTGCCCTGGTTGGACTAAGGTCTTCGGCTCGCTTGGCGTCGCCATTGCGTTTTATATGACCGCCAAACCCGAGCGCAAGCAGCGCGTCAAGGCTCTGCTCATTCCCGTCACCCTTACCGCTATGCTTTGCGGTATCACCGAGCCGCTTGACTTCACCTTCCTGTTCATCGCGCCCGGCCTGTTCGTCGTCCACTGCGTGCTCGGAGCGCTTGGCTGCATGGCTCAAAACCTCCTTGGCGTCGTGGGCATCTTCGACGGCGGCATCATCTCGATGCTCTCGTGGGACTGGCTGCCCCTTTGGGCCGCACACGGTCTGCAGTACGCCATCTCCATCCTTGTCGGTCTGTGCTTTACCGCCCTTTGGGTCGTGGTCTTCCGTTTCCTGATCGTCAAGTTCGACTTTAAGACCCCCGGTCGCGAGGATGACGATGTTGAGGTCGAGCTCAAGTCCAAGGCCGACTACAAGCAAAAGCAGGGCGGTGCTGCTGCTGGCAAATCGGTCGCCCAGAGTAAAGATGATGAGCGCTTGGTGCTTGCCGAGAAGATCCTCGATCTGCTCGGTGGCACGGATAACATCATCGATGTAACTAACTGCGCTACCCGTCTGCGCGTTAACGTCAAGGACAAGAGCGTCGTTGCACCCGAGGCTTCCTTCAAGGCGATCGGTACGCATGGCTTGGTGGTCCAAGGTCAGTCAATCCAGGTCATCATCGGCCTTACCGTCCCGCAGGTTCGCGAGAAGTTCGAGAGTCTTCTGAAGTTCGAGAGTCTTCTGTAAACCATCGTCCATCGAAACAATCGGCCTTGCAGAGCCGGTATGCACCGCAAGGCCGATTCTAGAGATAAAAAACTCCACTTCTAGGTAACAATTCCAAACCGCGCAAGGCCGCGTGCGGGGACGGATTGAGCAAGCGGCCAGAATGAGGAGGACATCATGTCCAAGAAGAACTATGCCGTGACCATTGCCGGCGGTGGCTCCACCTTCACCCCGGGCATTGCCCTGATGCTGCTCGAGGAGCGCGACCGCTTCCCGGTCAACAAGGTGACCTTCTATGACAACAACGCCGAGCGCCAGGAGATCGTTGCCAAGGCGTGCGAGATCTACTTCCACGAGAACGCACCCGAGGTTGAGTTCAACTACACCACCGACCCCGAAACCGCTTTTACCGGCACTGACTTCGTCCTTGCTCACATCCGCGTGGGTCTGTACGCCATGCGCGAGCTCGACGAGAAGATCCCCCTCAAGTACGGCTGCGTTGGTCAGGAGACCTGCGGCGCCGGCGGCATCGCCTACGGTATGCGCTCCATCGGCGGTGTCATCGAGATCCTGGACTACATGGAGAAGTACAGCCCCAACGCCTGGATGCTCAACTACTCCAACCCCGCGGCTATCGTCGCAGAGGCTTGCCGCGTGCTGCGTCCCAACAGCCGCATCATCAACATCTGTGACATGCCGATCGACCTCATGGATAAGATGAGCCGTATGTGCGGCATCAAGGATCGTCGCGAGCTGCAGTACAGCTACTACGGCCTCAACCACTTTGGTTGGTGGAGCAAGATCTACGACAAGGAGGGTAACGACCTCATGCCGCAGATCAAGGAGCACATGGCAAAGAACGGCTACTTGGACGGCATTGAGCACGAGGCCGGTAAGGAGCAGCACGTCGAGGAGAGCTGGATTCACACCTTCGGCAAGGCCAAGGATGTCTATGCTGTCGATCCCGAGACGATTCCCAATACCTACCTCAAGTATTACCTGTACCCGGACTATGTCGTCGAGACGTCTGACCCCAACTACACTCGCGCCAATGAGGTTATGGACGGCCGCGAGAAGAAGGTCTTTGGCGCTTGCCGCGACATCATCGCCAAGGGTACTGCCAAGGACGGCGGCTTTGAGCCCGACGTACATGCCAACTACATCGTCGACCTTGCCTGCGCGCTGGCCGAGAATACGCTCGAGCGCTTCCTGCTGATCGTCCCCAACGATGGCGCTGTGCCCAACTTCGACCCGACGGCCATGGTCGAGGTGCCTTGCATCGTCGGTTCCAACGGCTTTGAGAAGATCTGCCAGGGCCCGATTCCGCAGTTCCAGAAGGGCCTGATGGAGCAGCAGGTTTCCGTTGAGAAGCTCGTTGTCCAGGCTTGGGTCGAGGGCAGCTACCAGAAGCTCTGGCAGGCACTCACGCTCTCCAAGACCATTCCTTCGGCGAGCGTTGCTAAGCAGATCCTGGACGAGCTCATCGAGGCCAACAAGGATTTCTGGCCCGAGCTTAAGTAAGGACTACTGTCTCGAACCCTCACGCATCTCTGCTTCATTTGCGCCGTCGTGGCGTCCGGATTCGCCCGGATGCTGCGGCGGCGCTATACTTATACAGTTTGAAGTACCTGTACCAAAAGGAGCTGTCGTGTCCCTTTCCATCGGTATCGTGGGCCTGCCCAACGTGGGCAAGTCGACGCTGTTCACCGCGCTTACCAAAAAGACCGGCCTTGCCGCCAACTACCCGTTTGCCACGATCGACCCCAACGTGGGCATCGTCGATGTGCCCGATAGCCGCCTGCAAAAGCTCGCCGACATCGTCAACCCCGGCCGCATTGTGCCGGCTACGGTCGAGTTTGTCGACATCGCGGGCCTGGTGAAGGGTGCCAACGAGGGCGAGGGCCTGGGCAACCAGTTCTTGGCAAACATCCGCGAGACCGATGCCATCTGCGAGGTCGTGCGCTACTTTAAGGACCCCAACGTCATGCGTGAGGTGGGCCGCACGGGCGAGTTCGTCGATCCCGCCGGCGATGCCGACACCATCATGACCGAGCTCATCCTGGCCGACATGGGCACGCTTGAGAAGCAGCTGCCCAAGCTCGAGAAGGAGGCCAAGCGCGACAAGGAGCTCATGCCCAAGTTCGAGGTCGCTAAGCGCCTGCTTGCCTGGCTCAACGAGGGCAAGCGCGCCGCATCCATGGAGATGACCGACGAGGAGCGTGCTGCCGCCAAGGGCCTGTTCCTGCTCACTATGAAGCCCATCCTGTATGTGGCCAACGTGGACGAGGATATGCTCAACGACGATCTGGCGCCCATCGATGGCGTCAAGCCGTTGCCCATCTGCGCCAAGATCGAGGCCGAGCTTTCCGAGCTCGATCCCGAGGACGCTGCCGACTACCTGGAGAGCCTGGGCCTGGAACAGCCCGGCCTGGACGTGCTCGCTCAGGCTGCCTACAAGCTGCTCGGCCTGCAGTCGTTCTTTACGGCCGGCGAGATGGAGGTCAAGGCCTGGACGGTTCGTCAGGGCGCGACCGCCCCGCAGGCCGCCGGTGTCATCCACACCGACTTTGAGCGCGGCTTTATTAAGGCCGAGGTCATTGGCTATGACGACTACATCGAGCTCGGCGGCGAGCAGGGCGCCAAGGCCGCCGGCAAGCTGCGTATTGAGGGCAAGGACTATGTCATGGCCGATGGCGACGTCGTGCACTTCCGCTTTAACGTGTAAGGACGACGCGCATGTTTAAATATGGCAAAAAAGCCGGCTACATGGGCATCGCGCTGCTGGTGCTTGCAGTGCTTCCGCTGGTGGTAGCGGCGTTTGTGATCCCCAACATTGGTCCCGAGGTGGCAACGAAGTTTAATGCCGCCGGCGAGGCGACGCGCTGGGGCAAGAGCTATGAGTTGCTGGCACTGCCGGTGCTCAACCTGCTGCTGAGCGTGGCGACGTACTTTACGGCAGGACGCCAGGCTAAAAACAATGATGACTCCGCCGCCATGGCGCGCATCGTGTGCGAGCGCTACCTGCGCAACGGTTGCATCACGGGTGTGTTCCTCAACGTGGTCAACGTTTACTTTATGTACTCGGCGATTACCGGAACGGGCTTTGGCCTTGGTTTCTAGCTTGTCCTTTTAGGCAACGAGCCTGCACATATATTCAATGGCTGCTGCGAGGCCGCCGCTCGATCGTGGTTTAAAGACCATGTCGGCGGCGGCCTCGTTTTCGCATCCGGCGCCACGAAGGGCGAGTGCGATGCCGGCTTCTAGAAGGAGCGGCAGGCCGCGTTGGCTGGTTGCGATTACGGCAGCCTGATTGAGCGGGCAGCTGTGCGCTTGGCATTGGATGGCAAGTTCACCTTGCGCCGGGCAAGGGACCAGAACAGCGACGACGCGACTTGATAGCAATGCAAATGCTGTGCGCTCATCGGGTGAAAGGCATTCTGCTTCAACGATGACGAGCTTGGGCGGTGCGCTGTTTGTGCGAAGCGTGGCTCGGTACATGCGGACCGAAGAACCCGACATAGAAAACTCCTGTGTATTCGGCAAAACGTAAACTATAGTTTACGTTTATGTTCGGCTCCATTTCAAACTCGGCTGCATGGACGAACGTGCGAAACAGATTCTTGGCAGGCGGGTCGAAGAGACACGCAGGGACCTTGGTATCTCCAAGGTTGATTTTTGTGTGGCGACAGGAATCAGCCGACCCTACCTCGACCGAATCGAAGATGGGACGGCAAATTTCACGCTCAAGGTTCTATTTAAGATCGCGCCCGCACTCGGCATGACGGTGTCAGAGCTTCTCGAGGGTATCGGATAGGGCGTTCCCCCGCTGTATTTGACGCTCTTTGGGCGGGTCCCCCTGGTTGCGATGTGCAAAATCGCGAGTATTCAGCACCAGTTTGGCCGTAGATGGTAGCTCGAGCGGCTGGCCTTGCCTTTTTGGCAGTAGTTAATCCACATACTAAATAAAAATGAGGAATAAATATTTACTAGACGGAACCCTCGTCCTAAAAGTTCGTCTAACAATCGGTCGATTCTATGCCTACGGAGGAGAAATTGCAGAGTACTCCGATTTTTGCACGGCCCGAGGGGGACTACCTGTCGTTTAAGGTTGCGATAAGTGGAGCTGCCTTAGAGATTACGCCATCGGGATACGGTCGTGGTTAACTTGGCTGTAGAACAGGCGCTGGATTTCGGCGGCATCGCGTGACTGGCCGAGTGCCCACATGGTCTTGGCCACAAGCGTCTCGGTGGTCATGTCATCGCCGCGCAGAATGCCCGGATGATCGGCGTAAGCGCGGCCGACCTCATAAACGCCCAGATCGAGGCCCTCTTCGGGGACCTGCGTGGTCATAACGACGGTGCGGCCCGAATCGACCCAGCGGAAAATCGCCTCCTGGAATGACTCGCCGGACTCGCCAAACTCGGGAATACCGCCAATGCCAAAGGTCTCAAGAATTACAGCATCGTAGCTATCGGCTAGGGCGTCCAGGATACCCGGGTTCACGCCGGGCGTAAGCTTGAGTACAAATACACGCGGGTCGATGCTGTCGTAGAAACGCACCGGGTTTTCGCCCTGATGCGTGCCGTGAAGCCCGTTGCGCACGATGCGGTCGTTGCGAATGTAGGCAATGGGCGGATAGTTGACGCTAATGAACGCGTTAAAGCTCATGGTGCGCTGCTTGCGGGCGCGCGTGCCGGCAATGGCGACGCCACCAAACACAATCGACACATCGTGCGAGTGCTCGTCGAGCGCATAGAGCAGGCTCTGGTACAGGTTGAGTTTGGCATCAGTAAAAGGGTTGCCCATGGGCTTTTGCGAGCCGGTGAGTACGATGGGCTTGGGGCTGTCCTGAATCAGATAGGAAAGTGCCGCCGCGGTGTAGCTCATGGTATCGGTGCCGTGCAGAATTACGAAGCCGTCATGGTCGGCATAGCCTTCGACGATGACATCGCGGATACGCATCCAGTCGCTCGGGCGCATGTTGGTACTGTCGATGTTCATGGGCTGCACGACGTCGAGCTCGCAGAGGCCCGAGATCTCGGGGACGCTCTGGGCGAGCTCCTCACCGGTCAGGGCGGGGGAGAGGCCGTTGCCGTCCTCGGTCGATGCGATGGTGCCGCCCGTGGCGATGAGAAGGATGCGCTTCATGCTGGTATTCCTATCGTATTTGCCGCCGCAGAGGCGGAGTCGTTCGGCAGTATTGTGGCACAGAGCGTTCAATGTTCAAACGTATTACATCATCTGTAACGTCTGGTAACACTTCAATTGTTGTTAAATAGGGGCCCAGGTCGTGCGTTTGCCGTGCGCTGATGGCTGCGAGGGACGAGAAACCCCATATAACGTGTACACTATGGAAGTTATTTTCGTTCATTCACGCGGGTGGGCACCGGCTCCCCGCCAACAAGAGGGGGAACCATGGATCAAAAGGCTTCCGCAAAGGTCCTCGTACTCGACTTTGGTGCGCAGTACGGTCAGCTCATTGCCCGTCGCGTCCGCGACCTCAACGTGTATTCCGAGATTGTCCCCTGCGACATCTCGGCCGATGAGATTCGCGAGATGAACGCCTCTGCGCTCATCCTTTCCGGCGGCCCGGCTTCCGTGTATGCCGAGGACGCTCCGTCCATCGATCCCGCCATCTTTGACCTGGGCCTTCCCGTCCTGGGCTTTTGCTACGGCCATCAGATCACGGCCGTGACGCTCGGCGGCAAGGTCGGCCACTCCGAGGTGGGCGAGTACGGCCGCGCCACCATCACGCGCACGGCAGGCGCCAAGCTCTTTAACTCCACGCCCATGGAGCAGACCGTGTGGATGAGCCATCGCGACGCCGTTTCCGAGGTGCCCGAGGGCTTTACCGTTACCGCCAGCACCGACGTGTGCCCGGTTGCTGCCATGGAGTGCGTCGAGCGCAAGATCTTCACCACGCAGTTCCACCCCGAGGTCAAGCACTCCGAGTACGGTCAGCAGCTGCTGAGCAACTTCCTGTTTGAGATTTGCGGCCTGGAGCCCAACTGGAGCATGGACAACCTGGTCGAGACCATGACGGCCGAGTTCCGCGAGAAGGTCGGTGACGACCGCGTGATTCTGGCCCTGTCCGGCGGCGTCGACTCCTCCGTCGTGGCTGCGCTGGGCGCCCGCGCCGTGGGCAAGCAGATGACCTGCGTGTTCATCAACCACGGTCTGCTGCGCAAGGGTGAGCCCGAGCAGGTGGAGGAGGTCTTCACCAAGCAGTTTGACGTCGACTTTATCCACGTCCACGCCGAGGACCGTTATGCCGAGCTTTTGGCCGGCGTGACCGAGCCCGAGGAGAAGCGCCGCATCATCGGTACGCAGTTCTGGAAAGAGTTCTTCGCCGTGGCGCAGCAGCTCGAGACCGATGGCAAGCCGGTCAAGTACCTGGCTCAGGGCACCATCTACCCCGACATCATCGAGTCCGGCGCTCGCAAGACGGGTGGCAAGACGGCCACCATCAAGAGCCATCACAACCTGATCCCGTTCCCCGAGGGCGTGCACTTCGACCTTATTGAGCCGCTCGACCACTTCTTTAAGGACGAGG
This sequence comes from uncultured Collinsella sp., assembly GCA_900545835.1. Taxonomy (GTDB): domain Bacteria; phylum Actinomycetota; class Coriobacteriia; order Coriobacteriales; family Coriobacteriaceae; genus Collinsella. Next base: position 20,815 of record URBB01000007.1, read on the forward strand.
TCCGCGCGCTTGGTCTGGCGCTGGGCCTGCCGGGTCACATCGTGTTCCGCCAGCCTTTCCCGGGTCCGGGTCTGGCCATCCGCATCATCGGCGCGGTCGACAAGGAGAAGCTCGAGATCCTCAAGAACGCCGACGCTATCGTGCGCGAGGAGCTCGACGCCTACAACCAGCGCCTGTTTGAGCAGACCGGTGAGCGCAACTCCGAGCACAGCTGCTGGCAGTACTTTGCGGTCCTGCCTGACATCAAGTCCGTCGGCGTTATGGGCGACGAGCGCACCTACCAGCGCCCGATCATCCTGCGCGCCGTCGAGTCCAGCGATGCCATGACCGCCGACTGGGCCAAGCTGCCTTACGATGTCTTGGCCCGCATTTCCGGCCGCATCGTTGCCGAGGTTCCCGGCGCCAACCGCGTGTGCTACGACATCACGTCCAAGCCGCCCGCGACCATCGAGTGGGAGTAGGCTGATAGGGTTCTGACCTGCACTTTTGAGTGCCGCACTGTGCCGCTGAGTTTCGTTTCGTACGAGAGTCATGGCAAAGCCGCCAGCGACGGCGGTGAGTAAATACGGTAATCTGGCCTCCGTTCCCGCGTTGGGACGGAGGCTTTTTCTTTGCCGTTTTACTCCCTTTCACCTGCGATTTCGCGATTTACTCCCCGTATTTCAAGACGACAAGGCACGGGGCGGTATTCGGAGGAACGGGAGTAAAGATTTATCCCGAATGAGTAGACGCGCGATTTTTGTCCCCGAGAACGAAACGAGGCCGTTTCGGGGCCCGTGAAACTCAAATCGAACTCAACGGGCGTTTTTACGGTCTCCGTACGGCGTTTCCCCAGGTGGTTAATGGGGAGTAAAGAATCTCGCCGCCTCAATGAAACCGGGAGTAATCAGGGGAAATGCCGCAGTGTACTGCCGTGTGCCGCCATGTAAGCCACCGCGTCATTTACTCCCCGTTTACGCTTGAAATGCCTTTGCATGCAATGGGGAGTAAAAACTCAGCTTACGCAGGAGCGAGCGGAGCTCACCGCCTAGCCTGGCGTCCTGATTCGGTTGCGTTGATTGCGAAATGCGGGGAGCCGTTACAGCAAGGCTTTCCAGTCCTCGTACTCGTCGGCGTCGATCTCGCCGTTCTCGAGCCGTGCGCGCTTCTCTGCCCACAACTCGATCGCCATCGCGGCTTTGGGCGCGTGCGGCGCCTTGGGGTTCAGGGAGAGGCCCGAACCGTCGGCTGAGGGAACTATGCCGAAGGAGTCTTCGAGCCGCACGAGCAGCGACATGAGGTCGCCTGCGGTCTCGACGCCGTAATCCTTGAGGGCGTTGACGGACACGCCGAGCGCTGCGGCGATGGACTCGAGCAGCTCGGGCTTCACGGCGCGGATGCCGCTCTCGTAGTGGCGCACGGCCCCCTCGGTCAGGCCGACCGCCTCGGCAAGCTGCGCTTGCGTCATGCCGCGCGACTTGCGGTACCGCCTTATGTTCTCGCCTACGGACATGCGCCCTCCTCCTGGAATTACGTACCCGCACATCTTACCAGCGTACGCAAATGTACGCAATTCTATTGACAGTACAGATATGTACGTTTACTCTGAATCTGTAAACCGTACGTATCTGTACGCTAATGACAGGAGGAGCCATGGACGAGAAGGTGGCAAAGACGCCGAGACCGCACATGCTGGATGCGGACGAGGTTGCGGAGCTGCTGAGGATCAAGAAAGGCAGCGCCTACGAGGTGATCAGGAAGATAAACGCCGAGCAGGAGGCGCGCGGGCGCGTGGTTATCCGCGGACGCGTTCGAAGTGACGTCTTCGACGCCCTGTACTTCCCGGAGGTGGACTGACATGCCGGTGTACAAGGACGACAGCAACGGCACGTTCTTCGTGCAGTGCTACTACCGCGACGCCCGCGGCTCGAAGCGCCACAAGACAAAGCGCGGCTTCTCCTCCGAGGTGGAGGCGGCCGTATGGGAAAGCCAGTTCAAGAGCCTTAACGGCGGGGCCATGGACATGACGTTTTCCGAGTTCGTTGAGGTGTACGCCTCCGAGGTGAAGCCTCGCATACGCGAGCATACGTGGATCACCAAGGAGTACATCATCAACGACAAGCTCGTGCCGTTCTTTGGGGATATGCGCATGTGCGATGTGAGGCCGATCGACGTTATTAGGTGGCAGAACGAGCTTACTGAACACCGGGACGCCGACGGTAAGCCCTGGGCGCCGACGTACCTGCGCACGGTGAACAACCAACTCAACGCCATCTTCAACCACGCCGAGCGCTACTACGGGCTCACCGACAACCCGGTGCGAAGGGTCGACAAGATGGGCTCGAAGAAGGGCGGCGAGATGCAGTTCTGGACCAAGGACGAGTACCTGAGGTTCAGCGAGGCCGTCATGGACAAGCCGCTCTCGTTCCACGCCTTCGAGCTGCTCTACTGGACGGGCATCCGCTGCGGCGAGCTTCTGGCGCTCACTCCGTCCGACTTCATGCTGGAGAGTTCGCGTCTGCGCATCAACAAGTCGTACCAAAGCCTCCACGGCGTAGACACCGTGACCGATCCCAAGACGCCCAAGTCGGTGCGCACGATCGTCATGCCCGCCTTCCTGCGCGACGAGATGGCGGACTTCATCGAGCTACGAGACGACGTCGCCCCCGACGAGCGCCTGTTCGCCGTTACCAAGCACTTCCTGGCCCACGAGATGGAACGAGGGTGCAAGGCGTCTGGCGTGAAACGCATCCGCATACACGACATACGCCACAGCCACGTGAGCCTGCTGATCGAGATGGGCTTCTCCGCGCTGGCCATCGCCGAGCGCATGGGCCACGAGGCGGTGGACATCACCTACCGATACGCGCACCTGTTCCCCACGAAGCAGGACGAGATGGCCGCCGCCCTTGACGGGGCGAGGGGATAAGAAGGATGCCGTGCGAGAACAGCGCCCGCAAGCGCAGTAAGACGATGGCGTTCCGCTGCACGCCCGAGGAGCATAAGCTCATATGCGAGATGGCCGCCTGGAGCGGCATGAACAGGCAGGACTACATCATCGCCAAGCTCACCGATACCCAGGTCGAGGTGAGACCCTCTGTGAGCGTGCAGAAGGCGCTGAAGGACTCGATGGCGGAGTTGGCCAAGGAAGTACGGCTGGCGGCCTCCTACAGCGAGCTGAGCGAGTCTCTGCAGCAGAGAGTCGAGCACGTGATGAGGTTCTTCCTGGCGCTCGGCGAGCCTATTGACTCGCGAGTGGACGACGCGTCTCAGGAAGAATCGTTCCCGGCGATGGCGACTGAGGTCGAAACTAACGACAACGCCGACAATGCAAGTATCTTTGGAATGGGTCGCGGCTAACGCTCATCTAAGCGCCGACCAGGAACTGCGATTCTTTAGGGTGTTGCCCGCAAAGCAAATAGTTAATCTTCCGCGAAAGGAAGCTAAACGGTCCGTTCCTCGACATAGAGGATCTCGTTTTGCGCCTCCAGGATTCGCGCGGCGTCGCCGATGCGCTCGGCGCACCTCTCGCTTATCGACCTCAGGGCCAGGACCCCCTCGACGTCGAGCAGGTCCAGCTGGTCGGCGTGCGCCAGGGACTCGAGCAGCTGGTCCAGGCCCCTCGCCAGCCTTCCTGCATCCGCCACCGCGTCAAGCAGCTCACGACGCTCGTCCTTCTCGTTGATATCCATCATTGGCTGTCCTCCTTCTTCCGACGGACGTGTTGCGCAGCACCGTAGCCGTTCCGCATGGAGAACCATCTCGCCACCGCGATCCCGTGCGCATATTGGCCGCAAGCGGCGCGGGGAATGCCGTCCCGATGCGGACCACGGCACCGCGACTCGGGAACGCGCCGTCGTTCCCGCCGCGGCGTCGTCTCCAATCCCACGGGAGCCCAGCAACCGCCGACAGATCGCATCCCATGCCTGGAAGCCTCGGCGCCCATGCCTGATTCCATGCCGCACGCCTGCGCCCTTCCGATCCGAAACCCGCCCCGGCGTTCCTTGGACGCGCAGGGTCGCACGCCGGCAGGCGGCCCTCAAGGGCCGCGATACTTTTTCGGGTTCTTCGCTCCATGCGCTGCGCGCGCGAACAACGCGAAAAACTGCCGTCGGAATACTTCTATTTCCACGCCCGACTTCGCTTCCTCCCTTGCCGGCACGCCCGCGCCGCATGCGACTCACGCGACGCAAGGCACGCCACAGGGGCGGGCCTCCGAGTCTAAGGAGCAAGACATGAACGACATGAAGGAAAAGGCGATGGGCCCGGTCAGGACCTTCCTCGAGCGTAAGGGCTACGAGATCGTCGATGAGGCCTGGCAGGGGCCCGAGGGCATCGGCGGAATCGACCTCGTGGCGGTGGACGAGGACGGGACCCTGGTCTTCGTCGACGCCACGGTCCGGATCGGAACGGACGGCTTCCCCGAGGCCCACAGGGCGCGCGGGCTGCGCGAGGCGCTGGCGGCGACGTGGCTCGCCGGCAACGGCGACGACTACGCCGACACGCCGGTCCGCTTCGACGAGGTGGCGATGATGGTCGTCAAGGAAAACCGAGCGCTCCTGCGCCACCACATCAACTGCTTCGGCGAGATGGAGCCGCTCTCCTAGGCGGCGCGCCCGGCCCCGGGCTCCCGGGGCCGGGTTTCCCCGAATCCACCCCTTGTACCACGAAAGCGTACATATCCGTACGTTTTCGTGGTACACTCCGCTTGTCGGACAAATCCGTACGGTTTTGTCCCGACGCTCCGAGACTCGGGGCGCGCCGGACCGGATGCGCCGAGGCGCGCCCCACGCTAGAGAGGACGCGACCCATGCGCACGATAGCCATTTCCAACTACAAGGGCGGCGTCGGCAAGACGACGACCGCCGTGAACCTGGCGGCGATCTTCGCCGCCCGGGGCCTTCGGACCCTGCTTGTCGACCTCGACCCGCAGGCGTCTGCCACAGACTTCTTCGGCCTCTACGACCGGGCCGTCTCCGAGCGGCGCACGTCGGTCGAGCTGCTCTACGGCGGCGCGCCCGTGGAGGAGGTCGCCTACGCTGCCGGGGAGAACCTCGACGTGGTGGCCTCGACCATCGACCTCGTCGACCAGAACGAGATGCTCCTGCGCGAGCAGCGACTCAAGTTCGCCCTCGACGACGCCTCGGGCTCCTACGACGTCTGCCTCATCGACTGCAGTCCCGTGATGCGCAGGCTCGCCTTCAACGCCTACCTCGCCGCGGCGGAGGGCGGCATGGTCGTCATCCCCGTGAAGCTCGACTCCACCGTGATGCGCGGCACGGCGCTCACCGTCGAGGCGACGCGCTCCATCGCCGACGCTCTGCGCATGCCCACGCCCCGCTGGAAGATACTGCGCACCTGCGTGCCCGGCCGCATGACCAACGCCGAGGCCACGGGCGCGGCCGTGCTCGACGGGTTCTTCCCGGACGAGCAGTTCGAGACGGTCATCCACGCGAGCAGCAAGGTCTGCGAGGGCAGCTGGCAGTGGAAGCCGGTGGCCGCCTTCGAGCCGGGGAGCCGCCCCGCGCGCGACTACAAGGCGCTCGCAGACGAGGTGTGCCGTGAACTCGCCTAGGCAGGTGGCCGCGGGCTTCACCATCACGGGGCTTCTCGACGGCGCGTCGCGCACCCGCGGGCGCTACCCGGTGTCCGAGATCGCGGTGGCCGACATCGCCGACCACCCGGCGAACGCCGCGTACTCTATGGACCCTGCTGGGATAGCTGAGCTCGCCGAGTCCATACGCGAGGACGGCCTCACCGACCTGCCGCTCGTGCGAAAGGTCGGCGACGGCTCGTGGCAGATGGTCTCCGGGCATCGGCGCAAGGCCGCCTACGCGCTGCTCGCGAAGGACGACCCCGCTTACGAGAGGATGCCCTGCCGCGTGATAGAGGGCATCGACGACGAGCGGGCGGTGACGCTGCTCCACGCAGCGAACTACTTCACCCGCGCGCTCACCGTGACCGAGCGCGCCGCCGCGACCGAGGCGCTCAGGGGCGACGCCGTGCGCCTGCGCTCCGAGGACCCCTCGCTCTCCGGCATGCGCGTCGACGACGTGAAGGCCGCCATCATCGAGCGGCAGACGGGCCGCAAGGTCTCCGGCAAGACCATTGCGCGTGAGGAGAGGCTGGCCCGCCGGATTGCCGAGGACCTCTCGCCCGAGTGGGCCGCCGAGGCCGATCGCGGCAACCTCAGCGCCGAGGCGGTGCGCTCGCTCGCGGGCATGCCGAAGGAGCGCCAGGCGGAGATGCACGCCGCAATGGAGCCCTGGCGGCGCACCAAGCGGGAGCTCTCCGACTACGTGAGGAGCGAGAGCAAAACGCAGGCCGGCCCCGACGGGCGCATCTCCAAGGCAGCGAGGCTCGTCGCCGATTTCCTCGAGAGCCCGCCCGAGAGCCCGAGCGCGGCCGACCTCTCGCTGCTGCGTGAAATGGCGCTCATGACCGCGCCGTACGCGGAGGCGGGCACCGATGCCCGAAAGCGTCGCAGAAGGGCCTCAGGCCCGAAATCCAGCAAGTAGCCTATGGCGTCCGACACTTCGGTCGGGCGTCCATAGCACTTGGGGACCGGGCGGCCTCGGACCCGTCATGCCGCGGGCCGTTTAAGAGCCCGCTTTCGCGAGGCCCGGTCCCAGAGGCGGCGCCCGAGCCGGGCCGCCGCCTGCGGGGGATCCCCCGCGCCCCTAGAGAAACGCGCCCGCCGCACGGCGGGCCCGAGGAAAGGAATCCGCCATGAAAGAGGAAGCCGACGCCGCCAAAGGCAAGGAGCGTCGAGTCACGTTCCGCATGGAGGGAAGCGACTACGACGCGCTTTGCGAGCGGTGCGAGCGCGCCGGCCTCAGCAAGTCGGAGTACCTGCGCTACCTCGTTCGCATACCGCTGTCGACGGATGCCAACGCGGGAGACGAGCACCGCATACTCGTGGACCGCAGGGCCCTTTGGTCGATGTCTCGGGAGCTCACGAAGTGGGGCTACCACTACAACCAGGCAGTGCACGCGATGAACCTCATCAACTTCCACGCCCGCCACGGGCACGTCGACCGGGACCTCGTCGCGGAGAGCATCCCAACGATCGAGCACGAGCTCGCCGACGTGAACGGCGCGGCCCGCGAGATGGCGGCCGAGCTCGGGCGCATCGGCGCCGACTCGCTCGTGGAGGGCTCGCCATGCCGATCCTGAAGCCGATAAGCGGCCACGGCTCGACGGGTGGCATCCGCCGCTACCTCGAGAAGGGAGGCCGCGCCCTGGCGCGAGACCTGTTCAACCTGAGCTACGACGAGCGCGACGCCGGCGCTCTGGGAGAAGCCGCCAAGGAGGCCTGCGCCTGGGACGCCGAGATGGACGCCACGCGCGCCGCGTTCGGCACGGACGCCTCATGGAGGGGCAAGCCCGCGCGCACGTTCAAGCACTTCGTGCTCTCGCCGGACCCCGGTGACGACATCGACCTGGCCGCTCTGCGGGAGCTCGCGTGCTCGTGGGCGCTCAAGCACTTCGGCGACCACGAGATCGCCATCGTCTACCACGACGACAACGCCCGCGGCATACCGCACGCGCACATCGTCGTGAACAACGCGAACCTCCGTACCGGCTACCGCATGCAGACCCAGCACCCGGAGGACCTCAACCGAGACCTGCAGGACATGGCGCGAGCGCGCGGGCTGTCCGGGCTCTCCAACGACAGGTCGCCCGTATCGCCCTCGAGGGCACGCGGGCGGGCCGGCGCGGGCGGGCCCAGGAGCCGCAGGAACGTCTACCTTGGAAGGGCCGAGAAGGAGATCATGCGCTCGGGCGGCTACTCGTGGGTCGGCGACATCCGCGCCCGCGTCGCACTCGCCAAGACCACGGCGCGCGACGAGGCGGAGTTCCTCGGCATCCTCGACGCCCTGGGCGTGCACGTCGCCGACAACTCGGCCAAGGCGCGGCGGGACGACTGGGTGTTCAGCCTTGTCGAGGAGCCGTCCAAGAGGGTTAGCGGCGAGCGTCTTGGGTTCGTCTACGGCAAGGAGATGCTCCGCCGGCGCTTCGAGCGCGAGGGCGCCTACCGTCCCACGGACGCGAGCACCGCGCGCATTCGCGAGGCCGCTGAGCGCGCCCTCGAGCTCAACGACCTCTCGGAGCTGAGCAAGCTCTCCTCGGCGCTCGAGACCTGTGCGAAGTTCGACGTCGAGTCCATCGAGGAGTTCGGGCTCAGGATGGCGACGCTGGAGCGCCGCGGCCAGGCGGGCGGCGAGGGGTACCGCCGCCTCGAGGCTGCGCGCGATTACATGGCGATGAACGGGCTCATGCCGCTCAAGACCCGCTACGGGGACGATCGCGGGCGCGGCGCTGCCGAAGGAAACTCTCGCGACGGCCGTCGCGAGGACGAGCAACAGCGAATCCTCGCCGCCGAGCGGCAGCGGGCTCAGCAGGACCAGCGCAGGGAGAGGGGCCGGAGATGATGGTGAGGATAGAGTATGAGGGCGGCAGGACGACGCTGTTCGACACGCTCTCGTTCACGGAGGGGTCGCCGTTCTCCGGCGCGAACATGCTCACGGAGTTCGAGCTCGAGATGCGCGAGGAGCCCGAGAAGGGGCTCTGGCTCACGGCGAACTGGCACCAGGTGCGCGACGACTGGCGTGCCGACGCGCCCGCGGACGGCATCCCGGCCGCGCGCAGGTCCCGCGG
>URBB01000008.1 GCA_900545835.1 uncultured Collinsella sp.
CCAGCAAGGGCACCTGCGGTCCCTGCATCCTGTATCTTGAGGATGGGACCATTTTTTATGGACGTGCATGCGGCGCCGAGGGCACCGCGACCGGCGAAGTCTGCTTCAACACCTCGCTCGAGGGCTACTTTGAGGTCATGACCGACCCGAGTTATGCCGGCCAAATCGTAACCATGACCTATCCGCAGATCGGCAACTACGGTATCGACGAGACCGACGCCCAGTCGGCCTTCCCCGGCGACGCCGTGCGCCCTGCGAGCGCTCCGGCCATGCGCGGCATGATCGTTCGCGACATGTGCGCCACGCCTTCTAACTGGCGCTCGGCCGTCAGCGTGCCGGAGTACCTGCGCGCTCACGGCATCGTCGCTATCGAAGGTGTCGACACCCGCGCCCTGGTGCGCCATCTGCGCGACAATGGTTCTAAGATGGGCATTATCTCGACCGAGATCTTCGACGTCGACGAGCTTGCCGAGCGTCTGGCCGCAGCACCCACGCTGGTAGGCGAGAACCTGGTGAAGACCGTAAGTTGCCCCGCGCCTCACGAGTTTGTGGCCGCCGACCTGCCTGCCACGCATGACTTTGCACTTGCGGTTACCGCTCCTGCCCGTCACAAAGTGGTCGCCTACGACTGCGGCGTCAAGCGCGGCATTCTGGAGGGCTTGGTCCGCGCCGGCTGCGACCTTACCGTCGTGCCGTGGGATACGCCCGCGAGTGAGGTGCTCGACATGGATCCCGACGGTGTCTTTTTGTCCAATGGCCCCGGCGACCCCGACGCCGTGGTGGAGACCTACGAGCAGGTGCAGCAGCTGATCGGTAAGGTGCCGGTCTTTGGTATTTGTCTTGGTCACCAGATGATCAGCCTGGCCTGCGGCGCCCAGATGGAAAAGCTTAAGTTCGGTCACCGCGGTGGCAACCAGCCGGTCATGAACCTGGTAAGCCGTCGCGTGGAGATCACCGCGCAAAACCATGGCTTTGGCCTGCTGTTCCCCAGTTTGGGCAAGCTTGTCCCCGAGCTTTCCGGCGGCGAGACCGAGCATGCGGCCGATGGAGATCTGCGCGTCTGGGTGCGCCGCGGAATCGCGCCGGTCGTGATGAACGAGCGCTTTGGCCGCATTCGCCTAACACATGTGAACCTCAACGACGGCACCGCCGAGGGCATCCAGCTGCTCGACGCCCCGTGCTTCTCGGTCCAGTATCACCCCGAGGCCTCGCCTGGCCCCACCGATGCCCACTATCTCTTTACCGCCTTTACGCGACTCATGGACGGCGAGGAGAACTACCTGGACATCGACACCGCGAAGGACCGCCTGGCTGGCTGGAATTTCGCCGAGACCGCCGCGACCGAGACCGAGGAGAACTAACATGCCGAAACGTACTGACATCAAGCGCATCCTCGTCATTGGTTCGGGCCCCATCGTTATCGGTCAGGCCTGTGAGTTCGACTACTCCGGCGCACAGGCCTGCAAGGTGCTCAAGGAGGATGGCTTTGAGGTCATCCTGGTCAACTCCAACCCGGCGACCATCATGACCGACCCGGGTCTTGCCGACCGCACCTATGTCGAGCCCATCACCGCCGAGTTTATCGAGCGCGTGATTAAGAAAGAGCGCCCGGACGCGCTGCTGCCCACGCTGGGCGGCCAGACCGGTCTGAACGCCGCCGTCGAGCTGGCGAAAGACGGTACGCTCGACAAGTACGGCGTCGAGATGATCGGCTGCGACCTGGACGCCATCGAGCGCGGCGAGGACCGCAAGCTCTTTAACGAAGCCATGGCCGAGATTGGCCTGGAAGTCGCGCGCTCGGGCTATGCCTACAGCGTGGCCGACGCCGAGGCTATCGCCGAGCGCGTGGGCTATCCCTGCGTACTGCGCCCGAGCTTTACCCTCGGCGGCGCCGGCGGCGGCATCGCTCACACCCACGAGGAGCTCGTCTCCATCGTGAGCCAGGGCCTCGAGCTCTCGCCTGCCCATGAGGTGCTGGTCGAGGAGTCCATCGAGGGTTGGAAAGAGTATGAGATGGAGGTCATGCGTGACCACGCCGGCAACGGCATCATCGTGTGCTCCATCGAGAATCTCGACCCCATGGGCGTGCACACCGGCGACTCCATCACCGTGGCGCCGGCGCAGACCCTCTCCGACCTGGAGTATCAGCGCATGCGTGTCGCGTCGCTCGCCATTCTGGAGAAGATTGGCGTCGAGACCGGCGGCTCAAACGTGCAGTTTGCCGTGAACCCTCAGACCGGCCGCTTGATCGTCATCGAGATGAACCCGCGCGTGAGCCGTTCGTCCGCGCTGGCCTCCAAGGCCACGGGCTTCCCCATCGCTAAGGCCGCCGCGCGCCTGGCCGTGGGCTACACACTCGACGAGATCGTCAACGACATTACCAAGGCAACGCCTGCCTGCTTTGAGCCCACGATTGACTACTGCGTTGTCAAGGTGCCGCGCTTTGCCTTCGAGAAGTTCAAGGGTACCGACCCCACGCTCACCACGCGTATGAAGGCCGTGGGCGAGATCATGGCGATCGGCCGCACCTTTGAGGAGGCCTTTGGCAAGGCTATGCGCTCGCTGGAGGATGGCCACCAGGGCATTTGCGCCGGTGGCAAAGAGGGTGCCGATAAGCTGAGCGACGACGAGCTTGCTCAGGCCGTGGCAACCCCGACCGAGCATCGCATCTTCTTTGTGGTCGAGGCCCTGCGCCGTGGCTGGGACATCGCTCGCATCCATGCCATCTGCGGTATCGATCCGTGGTATCTCAACCGTATCAACGATATGGTGCAGGTCCAGGAGAGCATCCGCGGCCTGCGTGTGGAGGACATTGACGCCGATGCGATGCGTCTGCTCAAGCAGTATGGCACGAGCGACGCCGAGATTGCCGCGCTGACCGGCTCGGACGAGCGCTTTGTGCGCGCCTATCGCAAGGGCCTTGGCGTGGTTCCCAGCATGAAGACGGTCGATACCTGCGCTGCGGAGTTCTCGAGCGCCACGGAGTACCACTACAAGACGTACGAGAACATCTACCGCACGAGTCCGGATGCCAAGAAGTGCGTGGCTCCCGACGAGACCACGCCGACGGACAAGCCCAAGGCGATGATCCTGGGCGCCGGTCCCAACCGCATTGGCCAGGGTATCGAGTTCGATTACTGCTGCGTGCACGCGAGCTACGCGCTGGCGGCCCGCGGCTTTGAGACCATCATGGTCAACTGCAATCCCGAGACCGTCTCGACCGACTACGACACGTCCGACCGCCTGTATTTTGAGCCGCTCACCTACGAGGACGTCATGGACGTTATCGACGTTGAGCGCCCCGATGGCGTCGTGGTGACGCTCGGCGGCCAGACCCCGCTTAAGCTGGCGCGCATGCTCGAGGAGAGCGGCGTGAACATCATGGGCACCAAGCCCGATGCCATCGATTTTGCCGAGGATCGCGAGCGTTTTGCCGCCCTGCTCGACAAGCTGGGCATCATGTACCCGCCGGCGGGCCAGGCCACCTCGTTTGAGGAGGCCGAGGCCGTGGCCGCGCACATCGGCTACCCGCTGCTGGTGCGTCCGAGCTACGTGCTGGGCGGCCGCGGCATGATGATCGCCTACGATGCCGAGCATCTGCGCGATTACATGGCCGAGGCTGCGCGCATTAGCCCCGACTACCCGGTGTATCTGGACCGCTTCTTGGAGGGCGCGATCGAGTCCGATGTCGACGCCCTGTGCGATGGCGAAGAGGTCTACATCGGCGGCATTCTGGAGCATATCGAGGAGGCCGGTATTCACTCCGGCGACTCTGCGACCTGCATCCCGCCGTTCAGCTTTAGCGAGAGCCTGCAGGCAAAGCTTCGCGAGACCACACGCCGCATCGCGATGGCACTGGGCGTACGCGGCCTGGTCAACGTGCAGTATGCCATCAAGGGCGAGACCGTCTACGTGATCGAGGCCAACCCGCGTGCCAGCCGTACCGTGCCGTTCATCTCCAAGGCCACCGGCGTGCCGCTGGCCAAGTGCGCGGCGCGTATCATGGCGGGCGATTCCATCGCGAGCTTGGGCCTGCCGAGCGACGAGCGTCAGCTCGATTGGTTCTGCATGAAGGAAGCCGTTATGCCCTGGGGCCGTTTCCCGGGCGCCGACGTTATTCTGGGACCCGAGATGAAGTCGACGGGCGAGGTCATGGGTATCGCCAAGAGCTATCCCGAGGCATACGCCAAGACGCAGCTGGCAATCGATTACAAGCTGCCCGACCCGAGCGCCGGCAAGGTGTTCATTAGCGTGTGCGACCGTGACAAGCGCCACATCCTTTCGGTCGCGCGTATTCTGCGCTACCTGGGCTTTGATATCTGCTCCACCGAGGGCACGGCGCGCGTGCTGCGTGGAGGCAACGTGACGTGCGAGGTCGTGGAGAAGATCAGCGGCCCGCACGATGGCGAGCGTCCCAACATCGGCGACCTGATCGCCGACGGCAAGATCGCGGTGATCGTCAATACGCCGTATGGCCCGGGTTCTCGTGGCGACGGCTACCTTCTGCGCACCGAGGCCGTGCGCCGCGGCGTGACCTGCGTGACCGCGATGTCTGCCGCCAACACGTACGTGAGCGCCATCGAGGCGGTGCGTGAGGACCAGCAGGGTCACGGTAGCGCCAACGACATGGGCATGGACGTCATCGCCCTGCAGGACCTGCCACAGCACACGGTGTAGTTGACCTGGCCGGCCGGGGCGGGAGGGGCCGAGATTTCCCCCTTTCGCTCCGGCTGCAAGCAGAGTCGCTCAGGAGGAAACTCAGCCCCTCCCGCCCCGGCCTGCGGTGACTTGGCTGCACCGCGTGCTGTCGAAGGGGCTTTGCGCGATGACTAGGGCTAAATAGAAAATGAGCGTGGGATCTGCCGTTCGAATGAACGGCAGATCCCACGTTAATATTTCAGCCAACGTACGTCATGGCAATCCCCGGTAGGTCCCCGGGTGCCCCGCGGCGGTCTGGTGTTTTCATCTGAACGACTTTGCGAAGCAACCGGAGCTCATTTATTTCAGCAAACGTACGTCATAGCAATATCCGGTAGGTCGCAGGGTGGCGGCTGAGCCTTTCCCTCGGGAAACTTCGCGAAGCCCAGTTCCCGAGGGAAAGGCTCAGCCGCCACCACAAAGACCGCAGGGACGGGAGCAGCTATACTACTCTCAGTAGTTAAGGGTCGCGGATTCGCTGCGTCACCGCTCTCAACAGGAGGTCTTTGTTTATGGCAGATCAGAAGCCGGTTGTCGGGATCATCATGGGCTCCAAGTCCGATCTGGGCGTTATGGAAGGTTGCACCGCCGAGCTCGAGGCGCTGGGCGTGCCCTATGAGCTCGTGATTGCAAGCGCGCACCGCACGCCGGCGAAGGTCCACGAGTGGGCCTCGACTGCTGCCGACCGCGGTATCAAGGTGATTATCGCTGCTGCCGGCAAGGCTGCTCACCTGGGCGGTGTCGTGGCTGCGTTTACTCCGCTGCCGGTTATTGGCGTGCCTATGAAGACGAGCGATCTGGGTGGTATGGACTCGCTGCTGTCGATGGTTCAGATGCCTTCGGGCGTGCCCGTTGCCTGTGTGGCCATCAACGGTGCCAAGAACGCTGCCATTTACGCTACGCAGATTCTGGGCGCATGCGATGTCGAGTACCGCAAGGTTATCGAGAAGATGAAGCAAGAGATGGCTGACGCCTAAGCGCTCTGCCAGTCCATTTGCAGCATAAGGAGAGCCATGTCCGACTATCAGGGAAAGCGTTTTTCGGCTTCTCGGATTCCCGATCCAGCCAAGTCGGGAGCAGCCCGCGCACCGCAGCAGGGTCGGACATCCTCTCCTCAGCAGCCGCGCGCGCCGCGCCCCGTGACGCCGGCGAAGCATCGCCGTCAGGATACGCCGGCTGCATATCGTCCTTCGTCATACAGTACGGCCAAGAAGTCACCTCGCTCTTCGGCGCATGCCGCGCCATCAAGCTATACCGAGCCGCCGCGCAAAAAGCGCCGCTCCGTCATTCCCATTCTGCTCATCATCATCGGCATTGGCCTGATCGTTGCTGCGGCCGCTATCTTTATCAACGCGCAGATTGGCTATAAGCAGGCGAGCGATTCGTATCAGAAAATCGAGAAGCAATATATAAGCGATAAGGACGCCAGCGGCGTGCCGATTATCGACTTTGATGCACTTGCTCAGACAAACCCCGAGATTGTGGGTTGGATTTACGCGCCGGGAACCAACATCAACTATCCCGTGGTGCAGACCAATAACAACTCCAAATACCTCAACACGCTGTTTGACGGTACGTCCAATGCATCGGGTGCGATTTTCTTGGACAGTGACGATACCGCGCCGGGAATGGTTGACCAGCAGACCACGATCTACGGCCACCATATGAACGATGGGTCGATGTTCAACGTGATTTCGGACACGACCGATCAGGCGACGTTCGATAACATCGAGTACGTGTATTACATCACGCGCGATGCAACGTATAAGCTGCGTCCGCTGGCGACCAAAGTTGTCGAGGACACGTATGCCAAGGCGCGCACACCCAATTTTGAGGGCGACGACGGGCTCAAGAACTACCTGTCCGAGATGCTCGACGGTGCCTCTGCCGTGGCGAGCGATGCCACCGATCGTGCTGCTTCGGCAACCAAGGTCGTAACGCTTGTGACCTGTCGTTCGTTATCGCTGAGCAACACGCGTGCTGTCATGGTGCTCACGCCGGTCGAGGAATAAGTTGTTCGAGAGCAGTCTTTTTGGGACGGGGCTTTTTTAGCTACCCGGGATGATCAAGGGGAGAACATGATGCTTGAGAGTGGCAAGGTAATGCCTTCGGTCGATGCGTGGCTGCGCGAGGCTAAGTCTGACCCGTCGGCTGCGGGGTGCGGTATGTACCTGACGCATAACGGCGTGGTGCGCGCGACACCCAAGTCCGAGGCGCGTGGAATCGAAACCGACGGCGTGGCGCCCGGGCACAAGGTGGGCGGTATGGTGTTTGATTACGATACCGACAAGGTCCAGGCCGCTATCGAGCAGACGCGCGCGATGCCGGGCATCGGCTACGTTCGCGTGTGGCTGGCGAGGGGGGAGCTCGCGGTGGGCGACGACATCATGCTCGTGCTCATTGGCGGAGACATTCGCCCGCACGTGGTCGATGCACTGCAGGCGCTCGTCGGCACCATCAAAAACGAGTGCGTGAGCGAGGTCGAGCGCGAAGCGTAAGGCCCTGGGTGCCGCCTCGCCCCGTCCCATCCACAACAAAAGCCCGCCAGCAGCTTGTGAATGAACTGCCGGCGGGCTTTCTTGTGCGGTGGGAATGCGCAGCGTTATACGCGCGTGGCATCCTTGGGGCTCATGGTCATGCTCTGGAAGCGATTCTCCATAAAGTCATTATCGAAGTACTTGCCGTAGAACTGCGCAACGGGAATATCCGGTTCCGTGCCGTTGACGCGCTGGTACCAGTAGTCGAGCGACTGCAGTGTCATAACGCCATCGACCAGCATAATGATGGTGAAGATGACGGTAGCCGAGTAGCGGCTCTTCCACGGAATCATGTTGATGAGCTTGAGCAGCCTCGGCAGCAGCAGCTTGATCCAGATAAGGCCACCCAGGCCCCACAGGCAGGCAAAGCCCGTGCAGGTGCGTCCGCCCGTGAGGACCACGAGCGGGTCGGGCATACCGAACAGCGTTATGTGCGAGTAGCTCCACGAGACCACGCCAAACGCGGTCTGCATAAACCAGCCCACGAACACCTCAAAGCTGGCGCCGAGCAGGGCGCTCACCAGGAAAATGATGATGGGGTTCTTTTTATAGAAGCGGTTGAGCACCATGGTCATGAGCACGGCACCAAAGCCGTAGATGGGGCTGAAGGGGCCAAACAGCATACCGGCGCGGTCCTGGTAGACACCCGGATCGTTGACGGTCATATGCCAGATATCCTCCAGGACCAGGCCGAGTATGCAGCAGACAAAGAATACCCAGAACAGGTTGAAGTAGTTGAGCTTGATGTAGCCTTCGCCGGTTTCATCGCGCCCGAGCATGCCCTCGGCGGCGGCGTCGCGGTCGAGCATCTCCTGCAGGCGGCGCTGCAGCTCGCGCTCCTGGCGCAGCGTGGGGTCGACGGTGGCCGAAAGTGCGACGAGGATGCCGAGCTGGATGGCAGGGCGCAGCAAGAAGGGCCCGATGCCCTGGAGCATCACGTCAACCAAAAGCTCGACGACGGTAAACGCGATAAGGCTATAGGACAGACGGGCGGCATTGCGACGCTGGTTCTTGATGAGGTCTAGGCCAAAGATGATCAAGATGACAGCACTGGCAGCCGAGAGCATGATGCCGGCGACGATGAGTCCAACCGCGACGAGCGTGTTGTCGCCGAGCTTGGCGGCGGCGTTGCCGTTGATGAGCGCGGTGATGACCTGCCACATAAAGGCGCCGACCGAAGGGAGCGTGCCCACGCCGGACAGGATGCATAGGACGGCGTACACCTTAATGATGAGGGGGATCTTCTTGACCTCCGTGGCGCTGGGGACGCTGGGGTCGAGTTCGTTTCGATCCATACACAACCTTTCTCGTTTTGCTGTAGGTACAAGGATACGCCGCCGACCTGCCAAAAGACAGGACGAACGTCCCAATTGCAACAATGTAAACCCCAACGGCGGGCGAGACGCGTCGCAACGGAAGCGTGCGGGATCGTCGGCCCCGAGGCGGTTGCCCAATAAAATGTTTGGCTGCAAAACGGATTATAAGCTCGGTGGGCTTTTAAAAAGCGCTGCTCATGCGCGGGAGTGCTTGTCTTGCCGTGCGTATAATAGGGCAGGTAACGCCAAATAACGAGGCTCTGAGGGGATGCCATGTCTCAAGAAACCATCCACGCGGCCGAGCGCGCCGCGGGACAGGTGAAGACCATGTCGACGTATGATCCGGACTCCGACCAGCTGCATGAGGAATGTGGCATTTTCGGCGTATGGGCGCCCGATCGCGACGTGGCTCGACTGACGTACTTTGGCCTGCGTGCGCTGCAGCACCGTGGCCAGGAATCGGCGGGAATCGCCGTGGGTGACGGCGGCACGGTTATGGTCCGCAAGGATCTGGGCCTGCTCGACCGCGTGTTCTCCAACGCCGACCTGTCGACGCTCTCCGGCCAGCTGGCCGTGGGCCACGTGCGCTATGGCACCGCCGGCGCCAAGAGCTGGGAAGCCTCGCAGCCGCATCTTTCTACCATCAATAGCGTCATTATCGCGCTTGCTCACAACGGCACTCTGGTCAACACCGACGAGCTGCGCCGCCAGCTGATCGAGCTGGGCGTGCCGTTCCTCTCCAACTCGGATTCCGAGGTCGCGACCAAACTCATCGGCTACTTTACTCAGCGTACAGGCCATCTGCGCGAGGGCATTCGCAAGACCATGGAGCTCGTGCGCGGCGGCTACGCCATGACGCTCATCAACGAGCAGGCGCTCTACGCATTCCGCGATCCGCACGGCATTCGCCCGCTCGTGCTGGGCAAGCTGGTGGACGAGGGTCTGGACCAGGCCGACGCCGCATCCGTTTCGCAGCTGCCGTCGCAGGACGGCGCCGCGACGGTCGACTCCGCCGTCCATGTCACGCGCGCCGGCGGTTGGGTCGTTGCTTCCGAGACCTGCGCACTCGACATCGTGGGTGCCGAGTACGTCCGTGACGTCCGTCCCGGCGAGATCTTGCGCATCAGCGCCGAGGGTCTGGTATCCGAGCAGGGCGTGCCTGCAGCCGAAGAGCCCGCCAACTGCATCTTTGAGCAGGTCTACTTCGCCCGTCCCGACTCCATCATGAACGGCAAGAGCGTCTATGCTTGCCGTTACGACATGGGTCGTCAGCTGGCACACGAGGAGCCCGTCGAGGCCGACCTGGTCATCGGCGTGCCCGACTCCGGCCTGCCGCCCGCGGAGGGGTATTCGCACGAGAGCGGTATTCCCTTTGGCGAGGGCCTTATCAAGAACCGTTACGTGGGCCGTACGTTTATCGAGCCCACGCAGGAGTTGCGCGCCATGGGCGTGCGCATGAAGCTTAACCCGCTGCGCGACAACATCGAGGGCAAGCGCCTGGTCGTCATCGACGACTCCATCGTGCGCGGCACCACCATGGTGCAGCTCGTCAAGATGCTACGCAACGCTGGCGCCAAGGAGATTCATATCCGCATCAACTCGCCCGAGGTCATCTGGCCGTGCTTCTACGGTATCGATACCGACGTGCAGTCGCAGCTTATCAGCGCCAACAAGACGGTCGATGAGATTTGTGAGTATATCGGCGCCGATTCGCTGGCCTTCCTTTCGGTCGAGGGCCTGCTTAAGGTCATGCCCAAGGGCGGTTACTGCGATGCGTGCTTTACCGGCCGCTACCCCGTGGCGATTCCCGAGAGTTTTGGCCGCGACAAGTTCATGGAGGGCTTTAAGCCCCGCAACCTGGACAAGCCGCTGCACTTTGATGACGACGCCGTGGTCGAGAAATACGACGACCGCAGCTGGGAAGAGGAACACGGCGAGGCCTAAAACCTGCCATGTAGGGACAGGTTTATTTTGATAGGTTTTACCTGCTGTTTTGTTGATATGACGGCGCGCGCTGTTATGGCGCGCGCCGAAATGAACGCAACTATGAGCACCGTTTGGCGCCCGCGCGGCGCCACGGTAGTGGGAGAGGAAGGCTCAGATGAGCGACAGCAAGCATGTGACGTATGAGGATGCCGGCGTCGATACCGCCGAGGGCGGCCGCGCCGTCGACGCGATTAAGCAAATGGTTAAGGACACCAACCGTCCCGAGGTTATCGGCGGCATCGGCGGCTTCGGTGGCCTGTTCTCGGCTGCCGCGCTTAAGGATATGGAAGACCCGATCCTGATCAGCGGCACCGACGGCGTGGGCACCAAGCTCGTACTCGCCCAGATCATGGACCGTCACGAGACGGTGGGCCAGGACCTGGTCGCTATGTGCGTCAACGACATTCTGGCTTCGGGCGCCGAGCCGCTGTTCTTCCTGGACTACGTTGCCATCGGTCACATCGAGGCCGAGCACATGGCAAAGATCATCAAGGGCGTGGCCGACGGCTGCAAGCTCGCGGGTTGCGCGCTCGTGGGCGGCGAGATGGCCGAGCACCCCGGCGTCATGGCTCCTGCCGACTACGACCTTGCCGGATTTACCGTGGGCGTTGTCGACCGTCCCAAGATGCTCGACCCCGCAAACGTCCGCCCGGGCGATGTGATCCTGGGCCTGCCTTCCACCGGCGTGCACTCCAACGGCTACTCGCTCGTGCGCAAGGTCATTGGCGTCGACGGCATTAAGCCGGGTACGCCCGAGGCCGCCGCTAAGGCCGAGGAGCTGAGCCGTCCGCTCGAGGAACTCGGCGGCGCATCGCTGGCAGACGCCCTGCTGGCTCCCACGCGCATCTACGTCAAGCCGATTCTGGAGCTGCTGCGCGGCGGCGCTCCGGTGCACGCCATCGCCCACATCACTGGCGGCGGTATTACCGAGAACCTCAACCGCGCGCTCGCCGACGACGTCGACGCCGTGGTCACCCGCAACGGTGCCGAGATGGGTTGGGACGTTCCGCCCGTCATCACCTACGTCTCGCGCCAGGCCGAGCTCGCGCCCAATGAGGCATGCAAGACCTTCAACATGGGCGTTGGCCTGTGCCTGATCGTCGCCCCCGAGGACGAGGCCGCGGTGACCGAGGCTCTGGTCGCGCTGGGCGAGAAGCCGTTCCGCGTGGGCGAGTGCGTCGAGGGTTCCGGTAAGGTCGTGTACTCCGATGAGCGCTAACGAGCAGATGACTGCTGCCGAGGGCCTGGATTTTGTGCCCTATACCCGTCCGACCGGCACCGATACGGCCGAGCCGCTCAAGATCGGTGTGCTCATCAGCGGTTCGGGTACCAACCTGCAGGCGCTGATCGATCTGATCGCTGCCGGCAAACTCAACGCTTCGATTGAGCTTGTGGTGTCGAGCCGTCCTTTGGCTAAGGGTTTGCAGCGCGCTGAGCGCGCGGGCATCCAGACGCTCACGCTGTCCAAGGATGTCTATGCCGACCCCATCGCCGCCGACGAGATCATCGCGCACGAGCTGCTCGAGCGCGGTTGCGAGTATGTGGTCATGGCCGGCTACATGCGCATGGTGCACACGCCGCTGCTGGCGGCGTTTCCCAACCGCGTGGTCAACTTGCATCCCGCGCTGCTGCCGAGCTTTACCGGCGCGCATGCGATCGACGATGCCTTTGCGCGCGGCGTCAAGGTAACTGGCGTGACCGTGCATTTTGCCAACGAGATCTACGACAACGGCCCCATCATCGCCCAGCGCGCGCTGGCTGTTGAGGAGGGCTGGGACGTCGATACGCTCGAGGAGCACATCCACGCGATTGAGCACGTGCTGTATCCCGAGGTCGTGCAGATGCTCGCCGACGGTCGCGTCCACGTGCTGGAGAGCGGCAAGGTCGCAATTGACGCGCCTCGCGGCTAGCGGCGCACAGTACAATTTAGCCGAGTAGTCAGGGTGGTCATTGGCGCCAAGGCGCGCGTGGCCACCTTTTGTTTTGGGTAGTCATCGGGAACGGTCTTTAACGACTGGTCATTCAAGAACGTCGCAGGTGACTAGATGAGAGAGGTGAGCGCATGGCGGATAACGAAGCGCTGTTTACGCCTGAGCTGGTGTTTTTTGATTGGGAGTGTGCAACGCCGGATGAGGTGTTTGCGCGGCTCGAGGGCGAGCTTGCACCACGTGGCTACATTGCATCCGGTTGGCTCGACGCCGTTCGCACGCGCGAGGATGCCTATCCCACGGGTCTTGCCATGCCGGCGGCAAACATTGCCATTCCGCATACCGATCCGGGGTTTGTGGCCAAGCCCTATATCGCGGTGGTGAAGCCCGCCGCGCCCGTGACATTCAACGCTATGGCTGGCATGGGCGCTCCGGTGCCGGCGCAGATCGTCATCAATCTGGGTATCGCCGAGCCGGGCGGCCAGGTCGAGGCCCTGCAGGCGCTCATGAACATCTTTATGGACGCCGATGCCGCGGCCGACGTGCTCGGCCAGACCACGCCACAGGGCATGGTCGACGCCATCCGCCGCCACTTCTAAGGTGGGGCTGAGTCGGCACTTGGGGACGTTCCTTTTCTGCCGGCAGTAAGGGACAGTCCCCAAGTGCCGGCATATAAAGAACGTCCCCAAGTGCCAAGTGCCACATCTGTCCCCTTTGCACCAAAATGGTGCAGATTAACCTGTCCCCAATGCACCAAGCGTGCCGCGGGGGCCGCGTTGTGACACAATGGCGTTTGTTCGATTCGTTATGCGAAAGGCCAACTATGGCAAACAAGAAAAAGAACTCCGAGGCCGCGCCGACGCCCGAGCAGCAGGCTCGCGCTGCCTCCAGCTCTCGCAAGAAGCAGCGCAAGACGTACGTGTCTAAGACCGTCAAGATCGTCCTGGTGGTCATCGGCGTGCTGGCGATGCTGCTTTCCGTCTCGGCGATGGCGTGCTCCGGCCTTATGTCGCAGGCCGAGGACACCTCGGGCTACAAGCTGACCGGCGGTGTTGCTGCCACTATCAACGGCACCAACCTCACCGAGGACACCGTGACCAAGCAGATCATGAGCATGCGCACGTCCTACGGCTACACCAAGGATAAGGATTGGGCGCAGTATCTGGTTGACAACGACCTCACGCCCAAGAAGTACCGCAAGCAACTCATCGACTCCTACACGCAGCAGATTCTGCTTCAACAGGCACAGAAGGAGAACGGCGTGACGGTGTCGGACGAGGAGGTCGAGAAGGCATGGAAGGACGCGTGCAAGAGCGCGGGCGGTGCCAAGGCCTTTAAGAAGACCCTCAAGACCTACGGCTATACCGAGGACACCTACAAGGATTCGCTCAAGGAGAGCCTGGCGCAGCAGAAACTCAAGGATGCCGTGGCGCCCACCAGCAAGCCCAAGGACAGCGAGATCGTCGATTACATCAACGAGAATCTGTCTAACTACAACGATGCTCGCCGCTCGTCGAACATCCTGATCAAGGTTGATTCCGACGCTTCCGACGAGGACAAGGCTGCCGCCAAGGCCAAGGCGCAGGAGTGCCTGGACAAGATCAACTCCGGTGAGCTGAGCTTTGAGGACGCCGTTGAGCAGTACTCCGAGGACACCGGTTCCAAGGAGAAGAAGGGCGATGTGGGCTGGGATAAGCTCACCACTTTCGTCAACAGCTACCAGACGGCGCTCAAGGGGCTCAACAAGGGCGACGTGAGCGAAGTCGTCGAGTCGACCTATGGTTACCACATCATCAAGTGCACCGATTACTTCCATGTCGATAATCAGGTTGATGACATCAAGCAGGTACCCAAGGACATCGAGAAGTACGTCTCCAACGTGGTGAAGACGCAGGCGGCCAGTACTGCATACAGCGAGTGGCTGGAGCAGTACAAGAAGGACGCCGACATTACCGTCAACCCCATGCCCAAGGACGTACCCTATAACGTGAGTCTGAAGGGCGTCACCAAGAGTTCGACCGACGATTCGTCGACGACTGAGTAATCATGGGGCGGTGCTCGCGCGAGTGCCGCCCACGCTATTAGAGAGGATTTGCAGATGACCAACGAAGAACTGCAGAAGGAAATGATCGCGGCCATGAAGGCCAAGGACAAGGTTCGCCTGTCCATCATTCGCCAGGTTAAGGCCGAGGTGAAGAATATCGAGGTCAACGAGCGCCGCGATGTGACCGAGGAAGACGTCAACAGCATGATCAAGCGTCTGATCAAGCAGACGAGCGAGACGCTGGAGATGTCCATCAAGGCCGGCACCGACCAGGAGCGTACCGACAACCTGACCGAGCAGGTCAAGATTCTGGAGAGCCTGCTGCCCGCGCAGGTTTCGGGCGAGGAGCTCGAGGCTCTGATCGAGCAGGTTATCGCCGAGCTGGGCGCCACGTCCAAGAAGCAGATGGGCCAGGTTATGGGTGCACTCGGCAAGGCCACCGGCGGCAACTTCGATAAGCCGGCCGCGGCAAAGATCGTCGGCGCAAAATTGGCGTAGGGGCCGAGCGGTACATAGTTGATGTTGAGGGGACGTGACCATTGCGGTCGCGCCCCTTTTTGCTGGGCTGGGCGCTCATTGGGGACAGGCTTAAATGAGTGCCCAATGAGTGGGTGCTCATTTAAGCCCGTCCCCAATGAGTGGGTTAAAGGTTGCGGGTTCTTTACGGGAATGTAGTGTGGGCTGCGGAAACGTGGTTCTTTCCGTACAATAGTTCAACTCGTGTAAACGCAGGGAAGGGACATTCATGGCAGACATGATCGAGATCAAGCATCTCAACAAGTACTTTGGCGACCTGCATGTGCTCAAAGATATCAATCTCACCGTCAAGCGCGGCGAGAAGCTCGTAATGATCGGGCCTTCCGGCTCGGGTAAGTCGACGCTCATCCGTTGCGTCGATTATCTGGAGGAACCCACGTCGGGCGAGGTCGTCATCGACGGTACGCCGCTCACCAAGAAGAATCACCTGGAGATGGCTCGCAAGTACAGCTCCATGGTGTTTCAGCAGTTCAACCTGTATCCCAACATGACGGTGCTGGGTAATCTGACGCTCGCGCCCATCAAGCTGCAAAAGAAGAGCAAGGAGGAGGCGACCGAGATCGCCATCGCCGCGCTCAAGCGCGTCGGCATGGCGCATAAGGCCGGCGAGTATCCGCAGAATCTCTCGGGTGGTCAGCAGCAGCGCATCGCCATCGCCCGTGCCCTGTGCACCAAGCAGCCTATCATCCTGTTTGACGAACCGACCTCGGCGCTCGACCCCGAGATGGTCCAGGAAGTCCTGGACGTTATGATTGAGCTCGCGCAGGAGGACATCACCATGATCTGCGTGACGCACGAGATGGGCTTTGCGCGCCAGGTGGCCGACCGCGTCATCTTTATGGAGGACGGCCGTATCCTGGAGGAGGGCACGCCCGAGCACTTCTTCGATAACCCCGAGAACCCGCGCTGCCGCGAGTTCCTGTCCAAGATTCTGCACTAGGTGCGGTGATGGACATGACGGATATGACGAGGGCGGCCGTGTCGCGCCGTCACTTTTTGCAGCTGGCGGGTGCCGGCATGCTTGCGCTGACGGGGACCGCGCTTGCCGGTTGCGGCAACTCCACCAGCGGCGAGGGCTCCGACAAGGGGTCCAAGCTTGCGGCCATCAAGTCGCGTGGCCATCTGAATGCCGGCGTTAAGAAAGACGTTCCCGGCTATGGCTATTACGACACCGCCAAGGGTCGCTTTGAGGGCATGGAAGTCGATTTGTGCTACCAGATCGCCGCTGCCGTCTTTGGCGTGAGCTACAAGGAGGCCCGTGCCCAGGAGCTTGTCGAATTTACCGATGTGACACCCAAGACGCGCGGCCCGCTGATCGATAACGGCCAACTCGACGTGGTCGCGGCGACCTACACCATCACCGACGAGCGCAAGAAGAGCTGGGATTTTTCGACGCCGTACCGCACCGACTACGTGGGACTCATGGTCAAGAAGCGTTCGGGCTTTACCTCGATTGAGGACCTGGACGGCAAGGTCATCGGCGTGAGCCAAGGCGCCACCACGCAGGGTCTGATCGAGCAGATGATTAAGGACAACGGCTTTAGCTGCAAGCCCGAGTTTAGGGCCTTTAGCGGCTATCCCATCATCAAGAGTTCGCTCGACGCCGGCAATATCGACGTCTTTGCCATGGACCGCTCCACGCTGGCCGGTTACATGAACGAGACCGTTGAGCTGTTGCAGCCCGAGGTCAAGTTTGGCGAGCAGGGCTACGGCGTGGCGACCAAGAAGGGCTGCGACCTTTCGGCCGTGGTCGATCAGGTGATTTGCGATCGCCTGGCCGATGGCTGGCTCGACCAAGAGGTCAAGACCTGGGGTCTTGTATAGGCGCATCGTCCAAGGAAGGAATCAAATGCTCGAAGGATTGTTTGACGCCGACCGCTGGTCGACGACATTTCAAAACATGGGGCCCTTCTGGGAGGGCTTTGGCGTGACGCTGCAGGTGGTCGTTGCCGGTCTGCTGCTGTCGCTGGTGCTGGGCACGCTGCTGGGCGTGTTCTCTACCACCCGTTCGCGCGTGCTGCGCGCCATAAGCCGCGTGTACGTGGAGTTTTACCAGAACACCCCGTTGCCCGTGCAGGTGCTCTTTATGTACATGGCCGGTCCGCAGTTTTTGCAGGCCATAACCGGTGCCGACCAGCCGGTGCGCATCGCGCCGTTCGTGCTGGGCTTCTTGGGTGTGGGCCTGTATCACGCGGCCTACATTTCGGAGGTCATCCGCACTGGTATCGAGGCGGTTCCGCGCGGTCAGATGGAGGCGGCCCAGAGCCAGGGCTTCACCCGTGCGCAGGCGTACTGGTACATCGTGCTACCCCAGACATTCAAGATCATTCTGCCGCCGCTGTGTAACCAGGCACTCAACCTGGTCAAGAACACGTCGGTGCTGGCGCTTGTGGCCGGCGGCGACCTTATGTACCGTTCCGACAACTTTGTGAGTCTGTACGGTTACCTGCAGGGATACATCGTCTGCTGCCTTATGTACTTCATCATCTGCTTTCCGCTCGCCATGCTGGTGCAGTGGCTCGAGCGCCGCTCCAAGGAGCGTCCGCGCGGCGTGAGCCTGGCCGAGCTGGGGCTCGACAACGTAGAGGAGGCCTAGCGCATGGAAATCTTCAACGCGACCAACCTGCTCTACATTTGGGGCGGCTTTGTTAAGACGATCGAGATCTCGGCGCTGTCAATCTTTTTCTCGCTCATCTTTGGCACGGTGCTGGCGCTCGTCAAGAGCTATGCGCCCCGCCCGTTCCGTATTTTGGTGAGCGCCTATATCGAGCTGTTCCGTTGCACGCCAAACCTGCTGTGGATCCTGTTTATCTACTTTACGGTGCAGGGTTTGGACATTGTGATTTCGACCATCGCCTTTACGCTGTTTACCAGCGCTGTTATGGCCGAGATTGTGCGCGGCGGTCTCAACTCGATTCCGCGTGGCCAGTTTGAGGCGGCGCAGAGCCAGGGCTTTGGCTTCTTTGCCACCATGCGCTATATCATCCTGCCGCAGACGTTTAAGACGATCATTCCGGCGCTGTTTAGCCAGTGCACGACCGTCATCAAGGACAGCTCGTATCTTTCGGGCATTAACGTGGCCGAGCTCATGTACACGGCAAATGTCGTGATGGCCCACGCGATCGACCTGTCGCAGGTGCTTATGCTCTACGGCCTGGTGTTTGCGATGTACTTTGTGCTCAACTTTGGTATCTCGTTGCTGGTTCGCGCATATCAGAGGCGAATGGTGGCAGCGTAGAATGTGGCAAAGGGACAGCCCCTTTGTCACATAGAGAAAGGAATCGCGATGAGCGATCTGGAGAATAAGAAGAATCCTGTGGTCATTACCATCGCGCGCGACTTTGGCGCCGAGGGCCACGAGATTGGTCGTATCCTCGCCGATGAGCTGGGGATTCCGCTGTACGATAACGAGCTGCTGGTGCGTGCTTCGCTGCGCGCGGGCGAGTCGCTCGACAAGATGGCCGCCTACGACGAGCGCCTGGCCGTGGAGAACATGGCGTTTCTGCCCGACCGCTACGATGCGCGTTCGTACTCGGACAAGTTGTTCCAAAAGATGAGCCAGGTGATTTTGGATCTGGGTGAGACCGAGAGCTGCATTATCGAAGGCCGTCTGTCCGATTATCTGCTGCGCAACAACCCCAACCACATCGCCGTGCTGGTGACTGCGCCCTTTGAGGACCGCGTCGAGATCGTGCGCAAGAAGCGCGGCCTCAACAAAAAGAAGGGCGCCAAGCTGGTCAAGCAGCAGCAGAAGGCGCGCGAGGCGTTCTATAAGCGCTACAGTGCCGGAAAGTGGAAGATGACGAGCGGTAAAGACATCGTCGTCAACCGCGCCAAGCTGGGCCGCGAGGGTTGCAAAGACGTTATTGCCGCGGCCTACCGCTACAAGGTGGTGCAGCTCGAAGGCTAACCGACCAAAACCATCACAAAGGTGCCTGTCCCCATCGTGGTGGTGGGGCGGCCGGCATAGAAAAAGTCCCCGCCGGGCGTGTGCTCGACGGGGACTTTGCCGTTTGGTGGCTAGCGCTGTAGGTGATTACTCGCCCAGCAGGCTCTTGGTGATGGAAGCGGCGGCCTTCTTGCCGGCGCCCATCGCCAGAATGACCGTAGCGGCACCGGTGACGATGTCGCCGCCGGCCCAGATGCGGGGATCGGTGGTCTGGCCGGTCTCCTCGTCGGCGATGATGTAGCCCCACTTGTTGAGCTCCATCTTGCCGCCGATCTTCTTTGCGAAGGGGTTGGCGTTGGTGCCGATAGCCGAGATCGCGACGTCGCAGGGGATCTCCTCGATGGCACCCTCGATGGGCACCGGGCGACGACGGCCGGACTCGTCGGGCTCGCCGAGCTCCATCTTCTGGACCTTGACAGCGCACACGGAGCCGTCCTCGCCAGCGACAAACTCGAGCGGGGAGACGAGCGGCAGAACCTCGACGCCCTCGGCCTTAGCATGGTGCAGCTCGGCGCGACGGCAGGGCATCTCGTCCTCGGTACGGCGGTAAGCGATGATGGCGTGCTCGGCGCCCAGGCGCTTGGCGGTACGGACGGCGTCCATAGCCACGTTGCCGCCACCAAAGACGACGACGTTCTTGCCGTGCTTGGTGGGGGTGTCGTACTCGGGGAACTTGTTGGCCTTCATCAGGTTCACGCGGGTGAGGTACTCGTTCGCGAAGAAGACGTTGGGCAGGTTCTCGCCGGGGACGTTGAGGAACTTGGGCAGGCCAGCGCCGGTCGCCACGTAGATGGCGTCGAAGCCCTGCTCGAACAGCTCCTCGGCCGTGGCCATGTTGCCCACGACGGAGTTGTACTCAAACTTGACGCCCATGTCCTCAAGGCCGTCAATCTCGCGCTTGACGACTGCCTTGGGCAGACGGAACTCGGGGATGCCGTAGACCAGCACGCCGCCGCCGGTGAAGAAAGCCTCAAAGACGGTAACGTCAAAGCCGTTGCGGGCGAGCTCGCCGGCGCAGGTGATGCCGGACGGGCCGGAGCCGACGACGGCGACCTTCTTGCCGTTCTTGGGGGCCATCTTGGGCGTAGAGGCGAGCTCGGGGCGGTCACCCAGGAAGCGCTCGAGCTGGCCGATGGCCACGGGCTCGGACTTCTTACCACGGATGCACTTGCCCTCGCACTGGTTCTCCTGCGGGCAGACGCGGCCGCAGATGGCGGGAAGCATGGAGTCCTCGCGGATGGTATCGAGGGCGCCGCCGAAGTCCTTCTCGCGGATCTGCTCGATAAAGCGGGGGATGTTGATGTTGACGGGGCAGCCCTCAACACAGAACGGCTTCTTGCAGTTGAGGCAGCGCTCGGCCTCGGCCAGCGCCATCTCCTCGGTGAAGCCCTTGTCGACGGGGCGGAAGTCGCAGGCGCGCTCGGCAGCCGGCTCCTCGTTATCGGGGGTGCGGGGCGACTTCATATCGGCAACGAAACGACCGTTAACTAGTGGCATGCGCAGCTCTTTTCCTCATAGGCCTTGAGGGACTCGCCCTCTTCGGAACGGTAAGCGGCCTGGCGGGCACGAAGGTCATCCCAGTCGACCAGGGTGGCATCGAAGTCGGGGCCGTCGACGCAAGCGAACTTGGTCACGCCGCCCACCTCGACGCGGCAGCAGCCGCACATGCCGGTGCCGTCAACCATGATGGGGTTGAGCGACGCGGTGATGGGGGTGTCGTACTTCTGGGCGGTGAGGGTCGAGAACTTCATCATCGGAACGGGGCCGACGCAGAAGACCTGGCTCACGGCCTTGTCCTGCAGCAGGCGCTCCAGCGGAGCGGTGACAACGCCCTGCTCGCCGTAGGAGCCGTCGTCGGTGGTGATATGGATGTGGTCCTCGTCGAGGAGCTCGCGGAACTGGTCCTCCATGAGCAGGAGGTCCTTGGTGCGGGCGCCCATGATGGCGTGTACCTCGTGACCGGTCTCGACCAGGTGCTTGGCGACCGGGAAGGCAATTGCCAGGCCGACGCCGCCGCCAATGACGGCGCAGGGGCCCTCGGCCATCTCGGTGGGAACGCCCAGCGGGCCCACGACGTCGCGCAGCGACTCGCCGGCCTCGTAGGTGGGAAGCATCTCGGTGGTCTTGCCGATCACCATGAAGATGAACTCGACCCAGCCCTCGTCACCGTTCCAGCCAGCTAAGGTAAACGGGACACGCTCGCCCGTCTCGTTGGCGCGAACCATGAGGAACTGTCCAGCGTGCGCATGCTTGGCGATTGCAGGCGCCTCGATGCGGAACTTGAACACCTTCTCCGAGAACTGCGTCTTCTCCAGGATCTTATACATAGAACCCCTCTCTTGTTAGGGCTGCCGAACCGTGCCTCCACGGAAATGGACGGTAGCCCGAGTAAAACCGTACGCGCACAGGCGTTGTGCGGACATACGGTGCAAATTATACCCTCATGGACATGTCACTTACGTGTGTCTTCGGCGGTTGGGAGCAGGGTTTGTCCACTTTGGCCTACCAAATAGGGACAGGTTTATTTTGGTCGGTTTTATCAGGCAAAACGGCAAAGGGGCCGGCCTCGGGTTGTGATGAGGCCGGCCCCCTTTGGGGCGCTATGCATGTATGGTGGCAGCGTGTTTATTGCGATGTGCCGACTGCGGCGTTTTCGCAGATAAAACCTGCCAAAATAAACCTGTCCCTAAATAGTAGGTTTTAGTGCTTGCCGTTGGCGGAGGCGGCACCGTTGACGTGGTCGCGGGCATAGATCACGCCGTGGACGATTGCCAGGCCGGCGGCGTCGGCGGCGCGAGCGCAGGTGTCCTGGAAGTCCTCGGCCTCGCGGGCGCGCAGCTGCTTGAGCACGTAGTCTGCCACGGCCATCTTGCCGGGAGGGTTGCCGATGCCGGTGCGAATGCGACTAAAGTCGCGGCTGCCCATCTTGTCGATGATGGAGCGCAGGCCGTTGTGGCCGGCGTGGCCGCCGCCCACCTTAACACGCACGTCGCCGGCGGGAATATCGAGCTCGTCGTGGATGACGAGCAGTTCCTCGGCCTTGATTTTGTACTCGCGGCAGAGCTTGGAGATGGGGCCACCCGAGGTATTCATATACGACTGCGGCTTGACCAGCACAATCTGGCGCTTGCCACCCTCTTCCTCAGCATCGTTGATATTGATGAGCGCGACCTCGGCGCCGGCCTGGTTTTTCCAGTACGTGACGCCGGCCTGACGGGCCAACTCGTCGATCGCCTTGAAGCCAGCGTTGTGGCGGGTTTCGGCATACTCATCGCCAGGGTTGCCAAGTCCGGCAACCATGCGAATCTTAAGCGGCTGTGCAGCTGCCATGTTCATCCTTTCGTTGATTTGTCGCCTGCTATGGTGAGCGACCCTGTTGCCGCTGTCAAATGGAGGGTAATTGAGGTTGTTTGGGGGCGTTTGGACGGCCGTCAAAATCCGAGGTGGACAGTTAGTTCAGATACGTATAAGTTCTGAGGACTCGAAGTGCTCAATTCAATGCCGATACGTTGTTTTGGAACTTTAGTTAGTCCATATGACGCTGTTTTGAAGTCTACCCTGCCTTCAAATCGGGCGAATGGTATAGAGATAACTGCAAAACAGCCTAATTCAATGTGTCCATTTATACGTATTTGAACTAACTGTCCAGCCCTGCTCGACGGTGCACGGGTGATTCGCCGTTTAGACCGGCGCAAGGCCGATTCCGGCCCGCAGGGCGTTGAGCCAAGCGGCCTGACGCTTGCGATAGCCCTTGATACGGTATCGGAATCGGACTCCCGCGAGTCGATGCATCGTTTGGGCGAAGGCTTCGAGTGCAACAAGGTCTTTCATTTGGTCGCGATTGATAACCAGGACGTGGATGCCCATTGCCTTGAGGCCATTATTTCGATTGCCATCGTGGATGCGAGCGTTTTGAAGCTCATGCCCAATTCCGTTGTATTCGTTGTCGACTCCGGCGGCCGGGCAATATAGGTCGCAGATGGCGTAAGGGATGCCGGAGGACATGTTGACCGCAAGAGTGTCGAAGTCGATTCGATAGTTGAGTAGCAGGCCTCCCATGGGCAGGCTGCAACATCCGAATCCGCCAGAGCGCATGGGCGCTCCGAGAACGGCAAACATTAGGGATTCGGCTGGGGATGCAGATCCGGGTCGGGCGAGATTGACTGCCGTGCGAAACGAGGTGTATGAGCTACTTTTGGCGAAGCGTGCGACCGCCTCGAGCTCTTCGATAGTTGTGGCGGGCTCGCATTTGTAGTGTGCCTGTTCGTAGCGGGTTTCGTTCTGCTGTTCGGTCGCCGACTGGTCGCCCCGGCAATCGAGGTCGTCCATCGCTTCGTAGTCATCGCCCTTGGGCCAGATGTCGTCATGGGCAATGGGGTATGTTGCCCCGGGAGGAAGGGAGTAGGTTCCGAGCAGCTCCATAAGGAGCATCAAGGTTTTGGCGACTGATTCATTTTTGGAACAAAGCATGGCTGTCATGGCAGGAGACGTTGCGTAGATGTCGGCCTCGACGTGCATAATTGCACCTTCAGGAAGAGGAGTGGAGAGAATATGCTGAAGAAGTCGCTTGTCGGGGCGCCTGTTGTCTTCGTTTGAAACGAGAAGATCGAGCAGTTCGGAATCATCTTCATTCCAGGCGTCGAGTATCGAAAGTGCGCCAAAGTCTATCGCGTCATTGTTGGGAATGCAGCCAGCCAAGGCCTGTGCTTGCTGTTCGCTATCAACGGAGTCCCAGGGTAGGGCAGAGTACGCCCGTCGTGCGCGACGAATTGCGCGGAGGGCGGAGAGATGTGAAATCACGGTCGTCATAGCTATAACGTACTAAGTTGGCGGCAGAATGCGACCGCCATACCGTTCTTTTCGCTCAGCGGGGCGCTGCGCGCCATGAACGGCTGGGTGTTATGAAATCGGTGGAATCGGTTGAGGGGATTGCAGGAAATTGAGCTCTGCCGCGAAGGTTGACGATAGCTACTGGACAGTTAGTTCAGATACGTATAAGACGGCGGGCGTTCGAGGCGTTTCTAAGGGCTTTCGAGGGCGATTTGAGGGTAAATATGCGGCGGTCGTACTCGAAAGCGATGAGCTTTGGGCAGTATGGCGTTCGCCGGGGAGCTCAGAAGGCTCAGAACGGCCTTTGGAGCTTTAAAAAAATACGTATCTGAACTAATTGTCCAGGGAAGGTTGTCGAGGGGTAGAAAAAGGGTCGGAAGCGAGCTTCCGACCCTTTAAAAACACCAAAGATGATGAGATGCACGCTGGATTACAGCGCGAAGTCGCCGCCGACGAGCGTGGAGACGGGCTCCTCGTGGTAAACGGCGGAGATGGCCTGAGCGAACTCCTCGGCGACCGAGATGGTCTTGATCTTGCCGCCGACCTCGACGGGAATGGCGTCGGTGACGAGGCACTCGACGATCGGGGCGTCGTTCAGACGCTCGATGGCCGGACCGGAGAAGATGCCGTGGGTGGCGCATACGTAGATGTCGCCGGCGCCCATAGCCTTGAGCTCCTTGACGTTGGCGCACAGGGTGCCTGCGGTGTCGATCATGTCGTCGTTGATGATGCAGGTCTTGCCCTTGATGTCACCGATGATGCCCATGACCTCGGCGGCGTTGTGGCGCGGACGGCCCTTGTGGGCGATGGCCAGGTCGCAGCCGAGCATGTCGGACAGCTTCTTGGCGGCCTTGGCGCGGCCCACATCGGGGGAGACGACAACCAGGTTGTCGGTGTCGAAGTGCATGTCGTTGTAGTACTGGCCAAACAGCGGCAGCGCGGACAGGTGGTTAACCGGGATATCGAAGAAGCCCTGAATCTGGCCCTGGTGCAGGTCGAGGGTGATGATGCGGTTGACGCCGGCGCGCTCGAGCAGGTTGGCGACGAGGCGGGCGGTGATGGGCTCGCGCGGGCCGGCCTTGCGGTCCTGGCGGGCATAGCCGTAGTGGGTGATAACGGCGGTGATGGAGCGGGCGGATGCGCGCTTGGCAGCGTCGGTGGCGATGAGCAGCTCCATGAGCATGTCATTGACGTTGCCGCCGGCCACGGACTGAATCAGGAAGACGTCGGCGCCGCGGACGGTCTCGTCGTAGCGGGCGTAAATCTCACCGTTGGCGAACTGCTTTAGCGTAAGGCCCGAAAGCTCGACCCCAAGGTACTCAGCGATCTTCTGAGCGAGGGGACGGTTGGAGGAACCGGAATACACGCGGATGGACTTGCGCATATTCTCCGACTTCTCGGGATCATTAATCGGCATTACCCTTCTCCTTTATATCGAATGCCATATAGATGCCTTGTTGCATTGTAACCGCGCGACGGGGTTAATCGGGTCTTGATAACGTCTTTACCGTCAACGGACACGAACCGACCACTCATCCTGTCGCGCAGGTCACGATAGAAAAAGGAGCCGCCCCCATGGGAACAGCTCCTTTTGTGCTTGGCGAAACGTTATGCCTCGTCGTCCTCGTGCAGACGGCGGCGATAATCGGCGGCCCAGCCCTCAATATTTACCTGACGGGCGCGGCCCAGACCGAGTGCGTCGGCCGGGACCGGCTCGGTGATGACGGAGCCGGCGGCCACGAGTGCGCCGTCGCCAATCTGGGCGGGCGCGACCATCATGGTGTCGGAACCGATGAAGGCATCCTTGCCGATGACGGTCTTGTGCTTGTGGACGCCGTCGTAGTTGCAGGTGATGGAGCCCGCGCCCACGTTGACGCCGGAGCCCATGGTGGTGTCGCCGATGTAGGACAGGTGCGGAACCTTGGAGCCCTCGCCAATCGTGGACTTCTTGATCTCCACGTGCGTGCCGGCCTTGGAGCCGTCGAGCATGTGGGTGCCCGGGCGCAGATAGGCGCGCGGGCCGCAGTCGACGCCGTTCTCGATGACGGCCTCGATGGCGATGGTCTCATCGATGGTGCAGCCGCTGCCGACGGTAGTGTCGGTGAGGCGGCTGTTGGGGCCGAGCTGGCACTCCTTGCCCACGGTGACGTGACCGATCAGATGCGTCTGCGGCCACACGACGGTGTCGCGGCCGATAACGGCATCGGGGCCGATCCAGGCCTGCGTGGGGTCGATGAAGGTAACGCCCTCGGCCATCCAGTGCTCGTTGATGCGGTCGCGCGCGATAGCGGTGAGCTGCGCGAGCTGGATACGGCTGTTGACGCCCAGGCCATCGCGGTAGTCATCGCAGTGGAAGATGGAGACAGCCTGGCCGTGGCTTTTGAGGATCTCGAGCATGTCGGGCAGGTAGTACTCGGATTGCGCGTTGTCGTTGCCGATTTCGTTAATGTGGGCGGCGAGCTGCGCGCCGTCGAAGGCGTAGCAGCCGGCGTTGCACTCCAGCAGCGTGGCAGCCTGCTCGGGCATGCAGTCCTTCTGCTCGATGATGCGCTCGATCTGACCATCGGCGCCCAGCTTGATCCGGCCGTAGCCGAAGGGGTCGGGCGGGGTCATGGTCATGACGGTGCAGGCGAGCTCGCCGGTGGCGACGGTCTGTGCGAACTTGGCCACGGTGTCGGCGGTGATGAGAGGCAGGTCGCCGTTGAGCACGACGACGGGACCCTCGGTGATGCCGCAGGCCTCGAGTGCGACCTTCACGGCGTGACCGGTGCCCAGGCGCTCGGTCTGCTCAACGCACTCGACCTTGGTGGCGCTGTTGGCGTAGGCGCCGTCGATCAGGGCGCGCATCTCGTCGGCGTGGCTGCCGATGACGACCACGACGCGGCTGCAGCCGGCCTTGATGGTAGCGTCGACGATCCACTGGACCATGGGCTTGCCCAGGATCTTGTGCGAAACCTTGCAGTGGTTCGACTTCATGCGGGTGCCCTCGCCGGCGGCGAGGATAATTGCGGTTGCGTCCATGTGATCTCCTGTTACGTTATAGAGACGTGTGCTTGGAAACGATACACGGCGCAATATGATACCGCAGGCATATGATGAGCGCGTAACGATTGGATTGCGGCGGTTGAGGCTTGTGCCGCCGGCGTGGCGTTTGCACTGCTTGCGTGCGGCGTTGGCGGTGCTGCGGAGCTGTCGTTTGAGCGAGGAGACGGGGGTGCCCGTGGACAACATACGTGAGGAGTCTGGCGGCGAGCCCGTCGCGGCATTTTCGATGTCGCATCCGGCAGTTCCGGCGCTCTACATGGTGCTGACGTTGGGGCTCACCATGTTCTCGATGCAACCGGTGTTGATCGCGCTGTCGCTTGCGGGTGGGTTGGCGTACGGGTTTGCGACGCGCGGTGCTGCGCGCACGTTGGGGGCGCTTCGCTGGCAGCTGCCAGTGATTTTGATTATTGCGGTGCTCAATCCGCTATTTAGCGCCTCGGGCTCGACGGAGCTGTTTCGTATTGGCATGCGCGCGGTGTATCTGGAGAGCATGGTTTACGGCCTGTGCATGGGCGGGCTGTTTGTGGCGAGCGTGCTGTGGTTTGAGGCGGCGGCGTCGATGCTCGAATACGACAAGGTGCTCGCACTGTTGGGCAACGCCGCGCCGGTGCTCGCGCTCATGATCTCGATGTGTATGCGGCTTATCCCGCACTTTTTGCGCCGCGGCCGCACGGTGCTGGCGGTGCAGGACGCGATCGATGTGCCGGGGCGTGCGCCCGCCGATCCCGTGCGATCGCGCCTGCGGGCGTCGAGCGTGCTGATGGGCTGGGGCATGGAAGATTCGCTTGAGCGCGCGGATGCCATGCGCTCGCGCGGGTGGGGTGCTGCGTCGCGCCGTACGACGTACGCGCGGTATCGACTGGGACGCAGCGACGTTGCCGCGCTGGTCGAGCTCGCGCTGTTTGGTGCCGCCGCGGTGGCAGTGGCATGGACCGCGACAACGCAGTATTCGTTTTACCCGCAGCTTTCGGTGCCCGCGCCGTGGCTGGGCTATGTTGTGTACGCTGCCTGGATGGTACTGCCCTGTGTGTTGCATGCGATCGATGAGAAGAGGTTTGGCTGATGGCTCGGTTGGATAGGGGCTCGGTGTCGGGCGCGGCGTGCGGCCCGGATATGCCGGCGATTGAGGTGCGGAGCCTGAGCTTCGCCTACCCCGGGGCTGATGCTGCGGTGCTCGAGGGGCTCGACTGGTCTGTTCCTCAAGGTGCATTTGCGCTGCTTGTCGGCGGTACCGGATCGGGTAAGTCGACGCTGCTGTCGCTGCTCAAGCCCGAGATCGCTCCGGCGGGCGAGCGCACTGGCGATGCGCGCGTGCTGGGCGAGAACGTTGCCGACATGGACGTGCACGCGTCTGCGGAGCGCGTGGGCTATGTGTTTCAGGACCCCGAGAACCAGATCGTGTGCGAGACCGTGTGGCACGAGATGGCGTTTGGCTTGGAAAACTTGGGCATGTCGCGCGACGAG
Source organism: uncultured Collinsella sp. (assembly GCA_900545835.1). GTDB lineage: Bacteria > Actinomycetota > Coriobacteriia > Coriobacteriales > Coriobacteriaceae > Collinsella. The sequence continues at coordinate 28,335 of URBB01000008.1, forward strand.
ATGCGCCGTCGTGTAGCCGAGACCAGCTATTTCTTTGGGTTGGAGGATTGGCTCCACCGCGATACCGATACGCTTTCGGGCGGACGCAAGCAGCTGCTGTCGCTGGCAGCTGTGCTGGCGTTGCGCCCGCGCGTGCTGCTGCTCGACGAGCCCACGTCTCAGCTTGATCCGGTTGCGGAGAAGAATTTTCTGCACGCACTGTTTCGTGTGAATCGCGAGCTGGGCTGCACGGTTGTTGTGGCGACGCATCAGCCGCGGCCGATGCTCGAGTATGCGACGTGTACGTACCGGATTGAGGGCGGTCGCGTGCGCGAGGTGGCGGATATGGCTTCTTTGGGACGCCGAGAATCGCTGTTTTCCGATGACATGTTGGGGTGGGGTGCCATCCGATGTGCAAAAAACGGAGTATTCAGCAGGCGTGAGGACAATTTGGGCTTTCTGGAGCCGCCCCGGGATGTATCGAGTGCGAAAAAAAGTTCGGAATTGGACAAATCGTCCGAATTTGTGGCGCAAACGTCGCTCGAGAACGGCTCGGAAGCCTTCCCGCGCACGGATGGAAGCAGAATACTCCAAAAAATGCACGCTGGGTCGGCTACCACCCTGGCAGGGAGCTGGTTTCGCTACGATCGCATGCACCGCACCGGCCGAAAACGACGCATCGAGC